>JBNLAL010000336.1:0-2201 GCA_050302115.1 Gammaproteobacteria bacterium
TGGAGGCCGGAGGCTGCTCTTCCAAATTAACAGTCGCAACAGGTTTTTCTTGTCCATTATTGGTTAAAATCAAAACACCACCTATGATAAGCAGGGTTAAAGCACCCGCGAGCAGCATATTTGTTTTGTTAATATTTTTTTTCGCAGATGTTTTTACTGTTTTGGATGGAACAGTTTCAGTCTCATCATCAAGAGGGATGGTTTCTGGCATTTCTTCTGCAGATATATCCAGTATATCTTCTTCTTCCGAATCAATTTTAATGGTTGAAATATATTCAGCTTCTGTTTCTTTGGTGGTACTGTCTAATTTTTCCGTACTAATTTCGCTATCACCAAAATCATGGCGCCATGCATTAATATTCTGAGGGCGTTCATTAGCCTTAAAAGCCATGGCATGATCTATGGCTGTCAGAAATTCCCGGGAATAGTGTTTCTTTAAATTTGAATTTGTTGAAACAGGAACATAAGGGTCCCTAATATCATGAACAATAGCTTCACCACGGTCAGTGGCGGAAACAGGCATAACACCAGCAACAGCACGATATAGTGTGGCTCCCAGGCCATATATGTCAGTCCAGGGACCTTGTCGGTCACTTTTTGAACCGTATTGTTCAATTGGGGCAAATCCTGGAGAAACGAGGGTGGTTAACGTTTTAGGATTGTCAGTACTGTCCCTATCAGGAGATAAACGGGTTTGTCGGGCCGAACCGAAATCCAGCAGTACTGGACTGCCATCTCCACGGATAAAGATATTGCCAGGTTTAATATCACGATGAACAAACCCTTTTGCGTGCATAATTTCCAGCCCGTCCATGAGCGGGAAAAGTATTTTTTTGATTTCAGATTCAGTTAATTTTTTTTTGTTTATTAATATCTGTTGCAGGCTTTTACCGACTTCATAATTCATGATCATGTAAGCGGTATTATTCATTTCAAAGACATTAAATACCTTAACCAGGTTAGGGTGCTCAAATTTTGTCAGAATACGTGCTTCACTAATGAAACGTTTTAATCCCCATTCGAAATCTTCCTTGTGTTCATCTGTAGATGGCTTAACTGTCAGATCTGTTTCTCGTCGTGAAAATTGATCCGGGAGATATTCCTTAATAGCAACCTGGCGTTCGAGATTGATGTCATGGGCCAGGTACGTAATACCAAACGCTCCCTTACCCAGTACATTTTCTATTTTATACCAGTGCAATTCATAGCCCGGTTCCAATGCAAAAGATGTGGATGACATACCTAATTATTCTACTCAAGTTTATTGTAATTAGTTTAATACAATTAAAGCTGATGAATAGTAAATACAAAAGTAGCAGTTCTGATTTATTTGATTTAATTGACAATATTCATGAAGGAAGTAGTAGTAAGTTGCCAATTAAAACGAGAGTAGACGTAAAAAAAAGTATTCAGAATATGTTTTTTTGGCTGAATTCGATTGTGAAACGATTATTCAGAAACTATCGGTAAAAAATTAAGGTAATTTAATGACAGGTTTTTCCCGATTTTTTTTATAAATTGTCAAGATATTACCTACGCGTTGTATATTTTCTGCCCCGGTTTTTTCGCAAATTTCATTAATGCCGATATCGCGTTCTTCACGTTCACCCATCCTTAGTTTTATTTTGATTAGTTCGTGACGTTCGAGTGCCTGTTCTATTTCATTGATCAAACTATCAGTAATGCCATGTTGTCCGACCCAGATAACGGGTTTCAGGTGATGTGCCGATTGACGCAGGAATTTTTTTTGAGAATTAGTAAGTGTCATATAAGTCTATTTATAAAAATCGTCTTTGTGCTCGGCATAATACGCTAACAACGGGTAAATAACATTAACCACACTACGTGAAGTAATTGTCGCTCCGCTCAATTGATCAAATTTGCCCCCGTCTTTTTTTATGGCCCACTGTTTTTCAGGTGTGAACTCCAGGTTTTGACCGGAGAATTGAGTAAGCCAGTCAGTTTTATCCTGATGTATCTGATCGCCAAAGCCTACTGTCTCTTTATGATTTATCACCTTTATACCAAGAATTGTGCCATCAAAAGCGATACCCACAACTAAACTGATTTCACCGTTATAGCCTTTGGTCATTACAGGCATCAGTGCAACACCGACAGGCTGATGATTCATTCTTGCACGATAAACAGTAACCATTTTGCTTTTGTTCATAAAAGCAGGTACATCTATATCAACCGTGTCT
>JBNLAL010000337.1:0-2185 GCA_050302115.1 Gammaproteobacteria bacterium
CCTTTTTTATATTTTTCGTCTATATCCTGCAAAAAATTGAAATAAGCCTGTTTGCTTTTACTCATGTCCAGAAATGCCTGATAAGCAATACTAGCTTCTTCTGATAAGTCTTCTATAGTCATAATTGCTCCAAAATAAAATGGGTGCCTAGGCACCCATTCACTGGTTTGATTTAAAACAAACTATATCAGGCTGCATCTTCCATATCAGCAGAATACTCACCTGTACAAGCCAGACCATTACACTTTTCACGATGCAATAGCGCTTTTTGTGCAGCTTCAACATTCGACGCTTGCCCTCCCCAGGCCTTCAGGCAAGGCTCCTGCAGAGCGCGACCATAAGAGAAACTCAATGGCCAGGGCAGGTCCGGGTTCTTCGCGTTCATCTCATTAAGATGGGCAGTAGCAAGTTCTGCGCTTTGACCTCCTGATAAAAAGACAATACCCGGTAGTTCAGCAGGGACATTGGCTAATAAACATTTAACTGTTTGGGCAGCGACCTCTTCAACGCTTGCTTGAGTTGGACATTGCTTGCCGGAGATCACCATGTTGGTTTTCAGGATCGTATGTTCAATGCTGACACCCTGACTTTTTAAGGTACTAAATAATGTTGATAAGGTTGTTTCAGTGACTTCAAAACATCGTTCGATAGTATTATCGGCATCCATTAACACTTCAGGTTCAACCATCGGTACGATTCCGGCTTCCTGACAAAGTCCTGCATAACGTGCCAGTGCATGCGCGTTGGCATCAATACAGGCTTGACTGGGAATGTTATCGCCAATGGTAATAACAGCACGCCACTTGGCAAATTTTGCCCCAAGTGTTTTATATTCTGATAAACGATCCCGTAAACCATCAAGACCTTCAGTTACTTTCTCGCCTGGATGTAAGGCAAATTCTTTGGCACCAGTATCGACTTTAATACCAGGCATAATACCTTGATCTTCAAGGGCTTTGGCAAAAGGGGTGCCATCGCTGGTCGATTGACGAATCGTTTCATCATAAAGAATCATGCCACTGATGAAATCATTGCCACCAGGGTTGGTAATTAAAAGATCACGATAAGCCCTGCGATTTTCTTCTGTCGATTCAATATTAATAGTATCGAACCTTTTTTTAATTGTTGGTGAGCTTTCATCAATAGCAAGTATACCTTTGCCTTTAGCTACCATTGCTTTTGCTGTTGCCTCTAACTCTGCTGCACTCATAACTTTTGCCTCTTTTATTTCTCTTTGTTTAACCAGTAAATTAATAAATTTAAAGCGTATGTTCCAATGCCTCTCCAACACGAATAATCTTCATATTATTTGTCCCGCCACGTCGACCGCGCAGATCTCCTTTGGTAATGATGACGAAATCGCCGTCTTCTACAACACCAAGGCCAATTAAAATATCAATCATTTCCTTATTAGCCTCCAGTGGATCAGTATGGGTGATATCAAATTTAATCGGATAAACTCCACGATACAAGGCTACGCGCCGTCGTGTGGAGGTATGTCGGGTAAAAGCAAAGATGGGAATCCCCGAGCTGATACGCGACATCCATAAACAAGTTCCGCCGGTTTCGGTCAATGAGCAGATTGCTTTAGCACCAATATGATTAGCAGAGTACATACTCGACATGGCAATGGCTTCAGAGATAGTTTCAAACCGTTGATTGATGCGGTGATCGGAAACACGCACGCTACGTTGTTTTTCAGCTTCTTCACAAATACGTGACATGGCTTCAACGGCCTTGTCAGGATAATGACCGATACTGGTTTCACCCGATAACATGACGGCATCGGTGCCATCGATAACGGCATTGGCAACATCAAAGACTTCAGCGCGTGTAGGAATGGTATGTTCGATCATTGATTCCATCATCTGTGTCGCTGTTATGACGGCACGATCCATGTCCCTTGCCATTTTGATTAGGCTTTTCTGTACGGGCGGTAAGGCGGCATCACCAATTTCAACACCGAGGTCACCACGTGCAATCATGATGGCATCAGATGCTTCAATAATTTCTTCGATATGGTTCAGTGCCTCGGCACGTTCTATTTTTGAAATTACCTGTGCCTGACAGCCACAATCTTTCATCATTTCACGTGCCTTATTGATATCTTCCGCATCACGGGGAAAGGATATGGCAACATAATCAACCTTTATCGATGAGGCGTGCTTTAGTTCATTAATATCTT
>JBNLAL010000338.1:0-2173 GCA_050302115.1 Gammaproteobacteria bacterium
CAACTTTCTTCTCCCCCATTTTCGTCCTATAAAATAAGCACCACTGTCTGCTGCCCATATAAGAAACAGGAGATAAATAATAAGAATTCCACCCTCGCCGGAAAAAGATTTAAGGTATACAAGACTCGTCCATGTTGGTACTAACAAGACCACACCGATTAGCATCATAACGAATGACGATTCAGGCAATATATTTTTTCCAGCTTGATAAAAAATGACTGCCATTAAAGCCATTAACCAAAAGGCATTGGCTATATAAATAGTAACAAAAAGTGCCTGTTGATTCTTTTGCAAAAAAAACCACATTAAAACAAAAACAACAAATGAACTGTAAATAATAGATGTAGATTTTTTTAAACCGGACAGAACGGCCCATTCCTGAGCTCCCAATGCAACAATCATCGCGAAGAAAAGTGCAAACCATTTTATGTCTAAGCATAATATGGCTGCCAATACTACTGGAATTAGAATGACTGCTGTTATTATGCGTTGTTTAAGCATCTTGTTCGATTTGCTCTGAGGTTTTACCAAAACGTCTTTGTCGACTTGCAAACCATTCCAGTGCAATATCAAGTTGTCCTGAATCAAAATCAGGCCATAGTGTTTCGGTAAAATAAAGTTCAGTATATGCCAGTTGCCATAGAAAATAATTACTGATTCGCTGTTCGCCACCGGTCCTGATAAATAGATCTGGTTCAGGTCGATCAGCCAATGACAATCTACTACTTATAAGTTCTTCATTAAGTTCAAGCGAATCATTAATGAGCGATTTACAAGCCTGTAAAATATCCCAACGGCCACTATAGTTCACAGCAATATTAAGATTCAATCCTGAATTGGATGATGTTAATGATTCAGATTCTCTTATAGAGTTTTGCAATTTTTCATTAAACGCTGATCTTTCGCCTATAAAAGACAAGCAAACATTATTCTTATGCAAGTCAGCAACTTCAGAATTCAATGCCGTCATGAATAAATCCATTAATAAACTAACTTCCTGTTGCGGGCGTTGCCAATTTTCACGACTGAACGCATAAACAGTTATGGCGTTTAATTTCAAGCTAACTGCATGTTCAATCAGTTTTCTCAGCGTTTTAACACCGGCACGATGTCCCGCTACACGCGGCAAACCTTTTTGTTTAGCCCAGCGTCCGTTGCCATCCATAATGATGGCAATGTGTTGAGGAAGCTTATTTGTTGAGCTTGCTTCCATAATATAGATATAAATTAAATTATTTTTTAAGGTAGGTTTTTAGATTTCAAGCATTTCAGCCTCTTTCTGCTCCAGACTCTTATCAACGATAGCAACCTGTTCATCAGTTAGCTTCTGAATTCGATCTTCTGCTTTACGTTCATCATCTTCAGAAATCATTTTTTCCTTAACCATATCCTTGCAGGAATTATTAGCATCACGTCTTATGTTTCTGATTGCTATACGTGCTCTCTCAGCTTCTGCTCGGACAATTTTAATCATGTCCTTTCTGGTTTCTTCAGTAAGAGGCGGTAAAGGAACACGAATCAATTCACCTGTCGTTACCGGATTGAGTCCCAGGTTGGCATTCATAATTGCTTTTTCAATACTCGGCACACTACTTTTATCGTATGCACTTACACCCAGCGTTCTGTTATCCACAACGTTAATATTAGCAAGCTGGTTTAATGGTGTATCGGAACCATAATAACTCACCATAATATGCTCAAGCAGACTCGGGTGCGCACGACCGGTTCTGATTTTGCTCATCTCTGATTTCAATGCCTCGATGCTCTTCTGCATTCGGGTTTTGGCATCTTTAATGATATCTTCAACCATGCTTACTGCTCCTAAAATTATTGATTACTTACCAGAGTTCCTTCATTTTCACCTTTTGCCGCCCTAAGCAATGAACCTGGCTTGGTCATATCAAGTACACGAAGTGGCATATGATTATCTCGACATAAAACTACTGCTGTCGTATCCATGACACCTAATTTACGTTCTATAACTTCATCATAATCTAATGTGTCATAGCGTATAGCATCATCATCTTTCACAGGATCAGCAGAATAAACCCCATCTACCTTGGTTGCCTTGATAAGCACATCCGCTCCAATTTCTACAGCTCGTAGTGCGGCTGCCGTGTCAGTGGAAAAGAAAGGATTGCCCGTGCCCGCGCCAAAGATAACAACTCTCCCT
>JBNLAL010000339.1:0-2164 GCA_050302115.1 Gammaproteobacteria bacterium
AATGATGTTGCTATATTAGATGAAGTGCACAACTTGTTAATGGAAATTAAATCTGCATGGGATGCCATTGGAAATCATCCCGGTGTAGTTGATGCCAAAGAAAGATCACAAGTTAGCCCTGCCGCTTAGTTTAAAGGCCAGGTGATTTGGAACATCAAATACATAATTCAGCTATTAATGTTATTAATAGCTTGAGAGAAGAGCTTGTTGGTCTCGTAGAGAATTGTGACGCGGATATACTCGCAAAAAAAACGGAAGATTATAAACTGGCTATCGAACAATACTATTTGTCTACCGACAAAGATGAGTTATCCAGGGAAGATATCCAGAATTTAAGAGAATTGATTTTTCATCATAATGATCTGATTTTAGTTGCGATGGACAAAAAGAAAAAAATAAAAACTGATCTAAAACAACTTCGTATGGGCAATGAGATGAAACAAACCTATCCCCAAAATATTTAAATATTTGTTAAACATATAAGACCCTGATTCAGCGTGTTCTATTATTGCATCGCAACAATTTGATATTGCCCCCTGTAGTTTAATAACGACAAAATTTTGACATTTTTTGATACAACTGCTTAACTATCTCAGGAAGGGGTATTTGATATTTACTTGAGATTATACGGAGGGGCTCACGGTGGAGGGTGTGAGTAATAAAGTCGTTATTATTGATAGTTCCAGTAAAACGCGTAATCACGTGCAATCGATTATGGAGTTTATGGGCTATGAGTCTATTCAGATTAATGAACCTGAGAAATGGGAATCCCGGTTAAAGTCTACTGATGGCGTTGCCATGGTTTTATTGGGCAATTGTGGTAGCAGCAAGGATCTAATGACAGTCTTTCGTGGCGTAAAGTCACTTGACGCCTATTTACCCATTATTTTATTAAACGATCCATTGTTAAAAACACGTTTTAATCAGGAATTGGATATTGGCTCGATTGCTTCAGTTGAACTTCCTTTAAGTTATCAAAAGCTTGAAGCAGTATTACAACAGGTACAAATCTACCGACAAACGCGTCATGAAGATGGTAGCCCACGATCCATGGAATTGTTCCGAAGTCTTGGTGGTACCAGCAAATCGATAAAACGTGTACGACGGATGGTTGAGAAAGTTGCCGATACTGATGCCAACGTGTTGATTATGGGAGACTCTGGCTCTGGTAAGGAAGTCGTTGCGAGAAATATTCATTATCAATCTTCCAGAAGAAATAAACCTTTCGTACCTATCAATTGTGGTGCTATTCCCTCTGATCTACTTGAAAGTGAATTGTTTGGTCATGAGAAAGGTGCCTTTACCGGCGCCATAACCGCACGGCAAGGGCGTTTCGAGATGGCTGAGGGTGGTACACTGTTCCTGGATGAAATTGGTGACATGAGTCTGAACATGCAGGTAAAACTGTTACGTGTTTTGCAGGAACGAACGTTTGAACGGGTAGGTAGTAACAAAAGCATTACCGCAGATGTCAGAATAATTGCAGCAACGCATGTCGATTTGGAAGAAGCTATACATCATGGTCGTTTTCGCGAAGATTTGTTTTATCGGCTTAATGTTTTTCCGATAGAAATGCCTGCATTGCGTGAACGAGCAGAAGATCTGCCTATGTTAATTAGTGACTTGACGGAACGTCTGGAACACGAAAATGGCGTTGGAATATCGTTAACGAAATCTGCAATCGATTCATTGTCGGAATATCAATGGCCGGGGAATGTCCGTGAATTAGCGAATCTGATCGAGCGTCTCTCAATACTTTATCCAAACGGAGTTGTCGATGTTCAGGATATGCCGGAGAAATATCAGGTTAAAACCATTATGGAAAAAAAGCCGGTACTTGAAGAAAATGATACAGAGAGTGAAGTTCATTTGCGCATGCCACGTTTACCAAAGAATGGTGTTGATTTGCGCGATCTTTCGCTGGATTACCTGCACGGTCAGATTTCATTCGTGTTTCAGAATTTTGGCTGCTATGAAACCACAGTGGCTGATAATATTGCCTATGGCGATTGGCGTCAATCTTTAAACAACCGGCAGCACATAGAACAAGCAGCGCGTCTGGCTAATTTGCATGAAACAATTACGGCCCTGCCTCAAGGATACGATACGTTGTTGGGAAAACAGTTTGGCGAACATTCCCTTTCCCGAGGGCAATGGCAAAACA
>JBNLAL010000340.1:0-2159 GCA_050302115.1 Gammaproteobacteria bacterium
CGACCATAAAGATACGGCCCGGATGCAGTCGTTCTTTAATTAATACGTTTTCAGGCGCGACTTCCAGCACACCGACTTCAGATGCCATGATGACCATGTCATCTTTGGTAACGTAATAACGTGAAGGACGTAAACCGTTACGATCCAGTACCGCACCGATCACTTCACCGTCGGTAAACGCGATTGAAGCAGGACCATCCCAGGGTTCCATTAAACAGGCATGGTATTCATAAAAGGCCTTACGTGCTTCATCCATGGTTTCATGTCCGGCCCAGGCTTCCGGGATCATCATTAACACGGCATGTGCTAATGGACGTCCGGTCATGTGCAGGAATTCCATGACGTTATCAAACGTAGCCGAGTCACTACCGCCTTCGATGACGATAGGAAATAATTTTTGTAAGTCATCACCAAACAACTCTGATTCGCACAAGGCTTCACGTGCGCGCATCCAGTTGGCATTACCACGCGCCGTATTGATCTCACCGTTATGGGCAACATAACGGAACGGATGTGCCAGTCGCCATTCAGGAAAAGTATTGGTTGAG
The DNA here is from genome assembly GCA_050302115.1 of Gammaproteobacteria bacterium. GTDB lineage: Bacteria > Pseudomonadota > Gammaproteobacteria > Eutrophobiales > Eutrophobiaceae > JBNLAL01. Next base: position 549 of record JBNLAL010000340.1, read on the forward strand.
AAACGTTGGTGTACTAATGCCATTGCTGACTCCACATCGGGATCAGCGATCTCCGGAAACATCGGTTCGATCTGTTCACCGGTTAACATACCTTTATAGACAAAGGTACGATAGGAAAGCGATGGAATATAAAACAGGTTTTGTTCGGTAAGGTCAGAATTCCAAACGGCATGCTCTACTCTTTTACGAATAACATACAGTTTGCGATCAAATGCGGCTGCATCGATGTCTTTGTTCTTTCCTATAAAAATTTGTTTGAAGGTGGGTTCGTCTTTTTTTGCTGAGGGGCCAAGCAGGGAATCATCGGTAGGGACATCACGCCAACCCAGCAGTTCCTGGCCTTCTTCTGCTATGATTTTTTCAAAGACTTCCTGGCAGTGTTTTGATTGCGCTGGATCGACAGGTAGAAAAACCATACCGGCACCGTAACTATTGGTTTCAGGTAGATCGATACCGATTTCTTTACAAACACGCTGGAAAAACTTGTCCGGTTTTTGAATCAGCATACCGACACCGTCACCGGTATTCTCTTCACAACCGCATGCACCACGATGCAAAAGATTCTTTAATATAGTTAACGCATTGTCGACAATCTTGTGTGACTTATGACCTTTAATATTTACGACAAATCCAACGCCACACGCGTCGTGTTCCGTCGAGGGATCATACAAACCTTGATGCACTGGTGGTTGCTTCATATTCGATTCACTCTTTCTTCTATTTGATTTACTTTGGTTTAAACGACGCGGATTTGAAAAACTCGCCGAAACAGCAGGAAATTACATCCAAGAATAACCCTGAGCGCCTTTATTATTCTTTTTAGCCACTCGTTAGCGTTCCCGTCTCCGTCCCCCTGACGAAAAGGGCTAGGAATTATAATAAAGCCCCCTGTTTATGTCACGGCGCAACATAGATTTTTAGGGAATTTTGTAGGAAAAATGCTTTTAGCAGCTTTTTCTGATTTTTAGCGACAATATCGTCATATTAGACGAATTTAGCGTATTTTAATGAATTTTGCTGCTTATTTTCTATTTCTTTAATGAATCTTTTATACTGCCAACGGTTCTCGGCCAAGGCGCCATTTGTCTGGCCTTCTGTGGCAGCTTCTCAATCGCCATCACAGCCTGGTGACGGTTTTCAAACAAACCATAGACCAGGACATGCCAGGGTTTGCCCTTATTCGTGGTATTAAATGAAATAATCTGATCATTGACCTCTTTAAACGCCCGCAAATAAAAGTCGATGGTTTTCTGTTCATTCGCGCCGACTAATTGCAGTACATAGTAGTTCGGGTCCTGCTGTATTAACCAATCAATCCCTTTTTTCTGTTCCGTCGCAGTTTTGGGTTCAGGTTCAGGTTCAGGTTCAGGTTCAGGTTCAGGTTCAGGTTCAGGTTCAGGTTCAGCAACAGCTTTAACTGTTTCCACTTTCTCTGGAACCGTTTGTTTTTCTTCGACCGGTTTTTCTTCCGTTACATTTTGCTCGACTTCCTGTGTTTCCTTACGCTCGGGTATTAGCTTGTTGTCCGGGTTTTCCAGCACAACGACTTCACCGCTTGCTTCAATATCCTTTGCCAGCGTCGGGATTACCGGTGTTGAAAGTTCTTCAATA
>JBNLAL010000341.1:0-2126 GCA_050302115.1 Gammaproteobacteria bacterium
CCGGGGTTCCCTGTCCACCCGCATCGTGGTTTTGAAACAGTGACGATTGTACGAAAAGGATTTGTTGACCACAGCGATTCCCTGGGGGCTGCCGGCCGGTATGGCATGGGAGATGTACAATGGATGACAGCAGGTAAAGGCATTATCCATTCTGAAATGCCGGAACAGAAAGAGGGTTTATTACGCGGTTTTCAATTATGGGTGAATTTACCTGCCAGTGAAAAAATGCGTACACCCGCTTACCAGGAATTTTCAGCTAATGAAATTGCCGTTGAACGTCATGAGAATGGTAATGAAATAAAGATTATCTCGGGACAAACCAGCAAAGGTAATCAAGGGCCGGTAAATAATTCATTTGTAAATCCTGTTTATATGGATATTACGCTTCCATCAGGAAACTGTTTTGAACAAAGTGTTAATGATGAAGACAACACGTTCATTTTTGTCATAGAGGGTGAGCTTACATTTGCAAAATCAGAACGTCGTATTAAAGAACGGCAGTTAGGAGTTTTGTCTGACGGTAATCAAGTTGCCGTTAAGGCAAATCAGCCCAGTCGCTTTTTACTTGTATCTGCACGTGCGTTAAATGAGTCGGTTGCCCGAGGCGGACCTTTTGTCATGAACACAAAAGCAGAAGTATTACAGGCGTTTGATGATTTCAAACATGGCCGGTTTTAGGAGTGAGAACCTGATTGTACCAATGAATTCTGAATTTAATTTTAATGAAAGATTTTTTAGTAAATTTAATGGATAGCTAAAGGAGTGATAACTATGAGTTTCGATATAAAAGATAATGTTGCATTGGTTACGGGTGCAAATCGTGGAATCGGCAAAGCCATTGTCGATTCATTAATCGAACATGGTGCGAAAAAAGTTTACGCCGCTGTGAGAAATGTTGATTCTGCAAAACCACTTGTAGAAAAATATGGTGATAAAGTTGTTCCAATTGAAATGGACCTGGGTAAACCGGATACAATTACTGCAGCAAGTCAAAAAGCCACTGATGTTGAACTGGTAGTCAATAATGCCGGTGTACTAAAACCGGCATCTCCATTGGCAGAGAATGCCATTGAGTCATTGCTTTATGAAATAGATATTAATGTTTCCGGGTTACTCAGGGTTGCCCAGGCTTTTGCTCCGATACTTAAGGCGAACGGTGGTGGTGCACTGGTACAGTTGAATTCAGTGGCATCAATGAAAAATTTTGCAGATTTTTCTACCTATTCTGCATCCAAGGCTGCAGCATATTCCATTACGCAAGGGCTAAAAGAAAAACTGGAAGAACAGGGCACACAAGTCGTCAGCGTTCATCCCGGTCCTATTGATACCGATATGGCACATAATGCGGGCATGGGTGAAATGGCAGAACCACCTTCACTAGTTGCTGACTCAATTATTGCAGCCTTAAAAGCGGACGAATTTCATGCTTTCCCGGATTCAATGGCAAAACAGATATGGGGACAATATGAGTCTTATGCGAAAAACATTGTTGAAGTGAATTTGATGGAAGGATAAGTCTTTTATATAAACATAGAATTTCCAATGAAACCATTTTTGCCTGGAATAAATGATGGTTTCATTGGAAAAGCAATTTACAATTGTATTCTAAGCCGGGTAATAACTAATAATAAGTAACGGATAATCAGATGAATAGATGTGAATGGTGTGTAAGCGATGATATCTATATCAGATATCATGATAAGGAATGGGGTGTACCTGTTAGAACAGATCGAAAATGGTTTGAGTTTTTAATTCTGGAGGGTGCCCAGGCGGGTTTAAGCTGGATAACGGTATTGAAAAAAAGGGAGGCATACAGGGAAGCCTTTGACCGCTTTGATTTTAATAAAATTGCCAGGTATCGAGAACCAAAGATTCAATCGTTATTGAAAAACCCGGGTATTATCCGAAATCAACTCAAGATACGGGGAACAGTTAAAAATGCACAGGCTTTTATTAAAACCAGGGAAGAGTTTGGATCTTTTAATAAATATATCTGGCAATTTACTAATGGAGAAGTGGTGCAGAATTCATGGAAGTCACTTAAAGAAATTCCCGCGGAAACAGATATATCATGCTTGATGTCTAAAGATTTAAAGAAACGTGGTTTTACTTTTGTAGGCCCAACA
>JBNLAL010000342.1:0-2115 GCA_050302115.1 Gammaproteobacteria bacterium
GAACAATCGATGGAAAAATATTTGCACTTGATAGCGTTACTGGCGAACGTTTATGGCTCTATGATCGCACAGTGCCCGCGTTAACCTTACGAGGCACCAGTACTCCGACTATTGCTAACGGTATTGTTATTGCTGGTTTTGATGGAGGCCGGGTAACTGCCCTGGATTTAAAAACCGGTAAACTGATCTGGGAAACACGTGTCGCCATATCACGTGGTCGTAGTGAACTGGAAAGAATGGTTGATATTGATTCACAACCTCTAATTGTCGATGAGGTTATCTATATCACAACCTTTCAATCAAACGTTTCAGCATTGTCACTTGTCACCGGGCAAGTTCTCTGGAAAAGAGACATTTCTTCACATTCCGAACTTGGAGCAGATGGTGGCAACCTTTACATCACTGATGACTCTGGACATGTCTGGGCGCTTGATCGTTTCTCAGGTGCTTCCATCTGGAAACAGGAAAAACTACAAGCCAGAAATACAACTGGCCCAGCCGTACTGGGTGACAAAGTTGTGGTAGGTGATCTTGAGGGATACTTACACTGGATGGATAAAAATACAGGTGAATTCGTTGCGAGAACGCGTGTCTCTGACGAACCCATACTTGTAAAGCCAATTGTCGATAATGACATACTGTTTGCCTACTCCAGTGATGGTACCTTATCAGCCTATACTTACTTTGATAAAGATGTAAAAGATATTCCTGTAAGACCTGTTGAAGATGCAACTATTGAAGAAACAGCCACAGATTCAAAATCCGAACCTGTCCCTGAAACATCTACAAAAGAGGGAAAATCGGCTTTTGGAAAATTTCTGGATATTTTCACTTCTGATCCTGACGAAGAGGTTGAATAGACCTTATTAAGTCGGATATCTTTCTAACTAATATTAAAGTTCCTAAACTTATAAACGCATGAAACCTATCGTCGCCATCGTTGGTCGTCCCAACGTCGGCAAGTCTACTTTTTTTAATCGACTGACATCGAGTCGTGATGCACTGGTAGCTGACCGACCTGGTGTCACGCGCGACCGTCAATATGGAATAGCAAATCATGATGGCAAGGCTTTCCTGATTATCGATACGGGTGGTATCGGTGAGGAAGACCATGATAGTAAAGAAGTCGCTGAGCTAATGACCGAACAATCCATGTTGGCTGCAAGTGAGGCATCGGTATTAATCTGGATTGTTGATGGCCAGGCAGGTTTAACTCATGTTGACGAAACATTGGCGTATGAATTTCGTAAACTGGATAAGCCTGTTTTTCTCGCTGTAAACAAACTTGAAGGACACGATACAAGTATTGGCACCAGTGAATTCTATAGTCTGGGTATCGATTCAATTTGGCCAATCTCTGCAAAACGGGGTGATGGAATAGGAAGTTTACTCGATGCAATAGTTGAGACATTCCCGGATGAAACTGCAAAGGAAGAGGAGCAACCTACAGGTATTACAATCTCCGTTTTAGGTAGACCCAATGTCGGTAAATCTACTCTTGTTAATCGTATGATTGGCGAAGAACGTGTTTTAACCTTTGATCACCCGGGAACTACACGAGACAGCATTCGTATCCCTTTCCAAAAAAACGGTAAAGATTACATATTAATTGATACCGCTGGGGTCCGCAGAAAAAGCAAAGTACATGACGTTGTTGAGAAGTTTAGTATATTGAAATCTTTTGATGCCATCGAATCTGCGAAGATTATTATATTGGTAATTGATGCCAGTGAAGGCATTACCGAACAAGACTCTACTTTACTTGGCATGATCGAAGACAGTGGCAAGTCTGTCATCATCGCTATTAATAAATGGGACGGACTGGATGCCTCTGACAAGGAATGGACAAAAGCCCAAATTGAACGCAAGTTCAATTTTATTGACTATGCCGAATTTCATTTTATTTCTGCACTGCATGGTACCGGTGTCGGCAATCTATTCAAAAGTATCGATAAGATTTATCGATCGCAACAACTTAATGTATCGACTTCAGACATGACAGATTTATTGCAAGCGGCAATCACAGCACATCCACCACAAATGGTACGTGGCCGCCGAATTAAATTACGTTATGCTCACCTGGGTGGACATGATCCTATCCGGATTATTATCCAC
>JBNLAL010000343.1:0-2102 GCA_050302115.1 Gammaproteobacteria bacterium
GTCTAACCCACCATTATTTATGTTTTTTCTCTCCAAAAAACCACCTCATTGTGTACATTATTGATTAATTGATTCAACATGTATTTATTAATTTTAAAGACTTGAAGAAAGAGCCTTTATCGAAGTTACAAACTTTTAAAAGTGTTGGCAAGTTGTTTTGCTAAATTTGCAAATAAAAATACCGTTGTGTGAAATTGTATTAATATGAACAATTTTCTATTTTTATATTAAATATCAACATGTTTACTCCAACGGCAGAAAAGAAACATGAATCTCGTGCCCTATCAGTCTTACTCCATATTTTTTAAGAGGCAATGACTCATGATTAAGGCAATGACCGGTTTCCAGGTTATATTGCCAGCCGTGTCTCGGACATGTCACTATCCAGCCTTCCACATTACCCTTTGTCAGGTCTGCCCCTTGATGTTTACAGGCGGCTTCGATAGCTTCATATTCACCTTCTCCTTTTTTAAGAACAGCTATAACTCGACCGAACATCTTGTATGATCGTAAAGATTGTTTTTCAAATTCAGACACATCTGCTATACGTATATAATCCACGACATCCCTGTAATTGCTTAGTAGCATCCGCACATGTACGACAATGTCGCATGCGATATTGACTATTAGTGGAATCTATCTATAATGTCTCGGCATCCTTTAAATCTGTTTTGATACATAACAGGTATTTACCGCTTTTTCATTGCATTCTCAGATACCTCATGGTAGCTAAATTATTTTCATAACAATCATTCCTACTAAAAATTGCTTTATGTCTACATCCAACCAAATCTGGAATTTTTTTGCCTCAGTAAAATTGGCAATTTTCACTATCAGTGCTATTGCGGCAACATCGATTATTGGCACGATTATTCCACAGCAGAAGCCTGAGTCTTTTTACATTGCACAGTTTGGGGAAACTGCAGCTCGTTTTTTCCAGATTCTGGATATTCCCAACATGTACGGGTCATGGTGGTTTCTCAGCTTACTAGGGCTTCTATGTGCCAACTTAATCATCTGTTCAATTGATCGTTTTCCTCCAGTATGGAAGCAGATAAAAACAGATCCCGTTTCGTTTAAGATCGAAAGAATTCAAAAGATGCCCTTTACGGAGACGATTACGTTCCAGGACCAGACACAGGCCCAAAACAGCGCTGCGATTTTCAAAAGGAATGGATACAGGGTAACTGAAAGGGAGGTCGAGGCCGGTCATTTGATCGCTGGTCAAAAAGGAGGTTGGTCACGAACCGGTGTCTACATCGTTCATTTATCAATTTTGGTTATTTTTGCCGGAGCAATTGTCGGCCATTTCACCGGGTTCAAGGGCAGCGTCATGATCCCTGAAACCAAAACAACTGACAGGATCTTTAATTCTAAGACATCTGATGCCATTGATCTCGGATTCGAGGTTCGCTGCGATTCTTTTCAGATACATTTTTATGACAACGGTATGCCCAAAGAATACCTTTCACGCCTCACCATACTTGAAGACGGAAAGGAGATTCTCACCACTGATATAGAAGTCAACAGTCCTTTAACCTATCGTGGAATAACCTTTTATCAGGCAAGTTATGAGGGATACCGTGACTTTATTTTTTCTATAAAAGATCCATCTGGTGAAAACGTGCAAAGTTATGTTGCCCCCTTTCAGAAACAGGTTGAATGGCCTGAAAAAGGCTTAACATTCGGAATTGTGAACGCGGAAGCAATACGCGATCGCGTTGTACGCATGAAGGTATGGGTAAAGAGCGATGGTAAAGATCCAATAATTCAATGGCTCAACGTCGATGAGGAAATGACTTTAGAATTAGCAGACGGGCCTGTCAAAATGAGCGCCAAACAGATGTATGCCACAGGTCTTCAGGTTGCTAGAGATCCCGGTGTATGGATAGTCTATCTTGGTTGTATGCTTATGATGTTTGGTCTTTACGCAGCATTCTTTATTTCACACCGGCGAGTATGGCTTTTCGTCCCGCATGATTCTTCACTGGAATCACTTTTTGCAGGATCAGTAAATAAAAACAAAATTGGATTTGAAAAATCATTTCAGGAGATCGCGTCTACTTTCCGAAATGAAGCCCGATAATTAATTAAGGATGATC
>JBNLAL010000344.1:0-2075 GCA_050302115.1 Gammaproteobacteria bacterium
CAACATCAGGTTATTAATATCACCCGGCGTGTGAATAGTGCCATGCGTTGAATAAAGAAACATATCGATTTTTTTATCATCCTGAAAATATTCATCCACAAATGCCCCGTCTGAATAGGCCCAGATGGTATAGCCCAGTTCATCTGCACCGATCCCCAGTTCCGCGGCACGCTCCCAATCCGGATGAATCTCAATCATGGGTTGGCCTAATGTTAATGATGATGGATCCGGTTTAACTCTCGGTTTATTGAATATCTGTTTGGAACGAATAAAGGCCTGCAGACCCACATCATATAATTGTTCCAGTTCAGGGCCACTAATATCGACATTAATACTACGTGTACCACCCGAGTTACCCGAAAAAATACTACCCCGTGATACAAAGGTAATCACTCCCGGAAATTTTTGTACGTACTCCTGCGTTAATTCGATTAACTTATCCAGGTGTTTACGGGAAGTGACTTCTACAACAAAGCGGGTTCGTGCTGAATCATTAAAAACAAAAATGTAATCCAGGGGTGGCATTTCATCTTCTGCACCCTGATAGTCTTCCAGCTTCTTACCGAGATGCGGGATAAAATGTTCATTGACGTCTTTTGAAACAGCATGCATTTGCTCGATGTTATAACCCGGCGGCGCAAACACCGATGCAAAGATCTTTTTCTCTTCCCCTTCAGGTAAATATTCCGCCTTGGGTGTAAGGTATTCCAGAATTAAGACCGTCACTAATAATACTGTGCTAATAAGTACAATTCGACGAAACACGCCATGTAATAACCAATCTATAAACCACATCACAACATGTCCAAACTTTTGGCCCATACGATAGATACCAAAACTTAATGGCCTGGAAGTATTTGGAGTAAGAAAACGACTACAAGCCACGGGAATCACTGTGATTGCAATCACCATGGACATCAGGATCGATGCAGAAATGGCAACAGCAATATCGGAATAGAGTTGTCCCGCTTCTTCCTTGATAAAGATAATCGGTAAAAAGACAAAAACTGTCGTTAATGTTGAGGCAAGTACGGCGCTCCAGACTTCCTTAACACCTTCATAGGCTGCTTGCATACGTGTCTTGCCTTGTGACATATGCTTATAAATATTTTCCAGCACGACAATACTATTATCGAGTGTCATGCCGATTGCAAAAGCGACACCGGCCATAGAGATCACATTCATGGTACGACCGGTAATTAACAAACCGAGAAATGCCGTTACCGTACAAACAGGAATACCTATCGCTCCCACCAGTGTTGCTGATGTTGAACGTAAAAATAGAAATAGAATGAGTGTTGCCAGTACGGCACCGATCAAAAGGTTTTGTGAAACAACTTTCACTGACTGTTCTACATAGCGTACATCTTCTGATATCAACTGAATTTGTAAACCATGATCTTTCAGGAAGCCCTGATTAAGTTCCTCGGTTACCTTGAGAATATCTTTTTTAATCTGGATAACGTTAGAACCTAACTGCCTTTTCACTGCGAGATTAACAACAGGTTCACCATTGCCGTATGCGATGGAACGTATTTCTGAAATCGATTGTTCGATATACCCCACATCTTTTAAACGCACAAAGACATCACCCCGCCGGGCGATCACCATGTTTTCCATTTCTTCCAGGTTATCGAAGCGTCCCCGGGTACGTAATAAATAACGCCGTTTACCAGCATCCAGATCACCACCGGAGACATCACGGTTACGCGCACGGATTGCATTACGTACATCAATCAAGCGAATATCACGTTCCGCTAATTTAATTGGATCAACATATATTTTGATTTGTGGCTCTTCACCGCCACGTATGCGAACAGAGTCCACTCCCGGAACCCGCTCCAGAAATGTCTGCACATTGTCTTCCAAAAAATCACTCATCTCGCCAATATTGAGATTTTGGGGATTCCCTGCCAACGGCTTAATACTAAAATACATAAATGAATTACTGGAGAATGAACTGGATGTAATGCGGGGCTCATCAACATTCTCGGGATACCCGGAAACCTGCGTAATCGCATTGTTTACCTTTAGTAAGGCTTCGTTGATATCAATACCATGGGGAAACTCGAGTT
>JBNLAL010000345.1:0-2060 GCA_050302115.1 Gammaproteobacteria bacterium
GCGAAGGACAACTCACTATAATTAATCGCTTTAAATTATCCGCTTCTTTATTATTACAAGCACTGCCAATTTTATTTGTTCTTTTTATATTGTTTCCACGTATTAATGGGCCTTTATGGGGATTGCCCAAAGATGCTTACACCGGTATTACCGGAATTGATGACCAAATGTCTCCGGGAACTATCAGCAAACTGGTTCAATCAAAAGAGGTCGCTTTTCGTGTGTCCTTTGAAGATGATATTCCTGATCAATCCAGATTATACTGGCGCGGTCCGGTTTTATGGCATACAGATGGACGTAAATGGACAACAGGACAAACCAGAAGAGAACGCGGCCAGGAAACGACAGGATTTACCGACGAACAAATTAGCTACGATCTGATAATCGAACCTACAAATAAAAAATGGTTGTTTGCTCTTGAAATGGTATCAGGAACTCCCGAACACACTTATATAACCAGGGATTATCAATTAAAAACAAACGAACCAATCAGATCAAGAAAGGCGTTTTCACTAAAGTCCTTTATTAACTTTAAATTAGGTACAGATTCAAAATACAATTTTGCACCAGGACTACAGCTGCCTGAAAATCTCCACCCTCGAACCCGTGCATTGGGTTCTGAACTTTTGAACCAATACAAAGAACCAAGGAAAATTATCCAGGCAACGCTGGAATGGTTTAAAAATGAGAATTTTATATACACTCTTAGGCCACCATTAATTGCTGGAGATATGGTTGATGAGTTTTTATTTAACAGTCGTCAGGGTTTTTGTGAACATTATGCTGCGGCATTTACTATTATTATGCGATCTGCAGGCATACCCGCTCGTGTTGTTACCGGCTATCAGGGAGGAGAGCTTAATCCAATTGGAGATTATTTAATTATTCGCCAATATGACGCTCATGCCTGGACTGAAGTCTGGCTTGAAGGGGACGGCTGGGTAAGGATAGATCCAACATTTGCTATCTCTCCCGCCCGCGTCAATGATGGGATAGAAAATGCACTACCGGAGTATATTGTTGAGAACCCACTGGGATTGAGTAAAAATTCTGCTACCGGACAATTACTACTGAGATTGAGAAACACTGTCGATATGGTTAACTATCAATGGGCACAGTGGGTATTGGGTTATGGGCCGGAAAGACAAAAATTATTATTAAAAAAAATAGGATTGGATTCAGATGACTGGAAAAAAATAACTTTTGTTCTAATTTCAGTACTTGGCATTATTGTTGCTGTTATAGCAATCTATATCATTAAAAAAACACCAACAACAAAAGATGTTACAAAAATATATTATGACAGGTTTTGTAAAAAACTCGCTAAAATCGGGTTTTCCAGGTATTCATATGAAGGACCTTATGACTTCGCAAAACGTGTCTCACTTGCAAGAAATGATTTAAGCGAAGATATTATGATAATAACCAAACAATATGTATCGATTCGCTATCAATCTGAAATTAAAAATATTGAAGATTTCAAAAAAAGGATTAAAGCTTTTTCTGTTAAGAAATTAGCAACTGCTTAAATAAAAAATGCATAAAATTAATTCCAAACCAACGATTGAAGATCTAAGTAAACAGGAATTATTTAGTTCAGTCGATTTTGAAACGGTATTTCCATTACTTTCTGATTGTAATGTCTATAAGGTGAATAAAAGTGAATTACTTATCCGGGCAACGGAGGCAAACAACAATACGTATTTAATTCTGTCAGGTTCTTTCCATGTTTTGCTAACTGAAAATTCTACTGACCCTGTCGCAACATTAGAGCCCGGGCAAAGTATTGGTGAGATTGCAGTTATTGATCATCAACCCGCATCTGCATTCGTAAAAGCAGCTGAAGATTCTGAAGTTTTAATTATTGAGGAAGAAGTTGTCTGGTCTCTTATAGGCAGCTCACACGCTATTGCAAATAATTTACTTGTTATATTGTCCCAACGCCTGCGACACGGTAATTCAGTTATTAATAAAATTAAAGGCTTGCTAAAAGAATATGAGCATAATGCAACCATAGATGCACTTACAGGCCTGTATAACAGGCGTTGGTTAGACGATAT
>JBNLAL010000346.1:0-2058 GCA_050302115.1 Gammaproteobacteria bacterium
ATTTTTCTGTACACTTTGATATTAAAAGAATGAAATAATTCAAATAACTCGCTATTTAAGGAAAATTATATGGGATTACTCGAAAATAAACGTGCTTTAATCGTTGGGGTTGCCAGTAACCGTTCAATCGCATGGGGTATTGCCCAGGCAATGCACCGTGAAGGTGCTGAGTTGGCCTTTACCTACCAGAATGACAAATTACGCGGTCGTGTAGAAAAATTTGCAGCAGAATTGGATTCAGAGATTACCGTCCCCTGTGATGTTGCCAGTGATGAACAGATTTTGGGGGTTTTCGATCATCTGGATGATTATTGGGACGGATTGGATATCCTTATACATTCTGTCGCTTTTGCCCCGAAAGAACAATTGGCCGGAGAATATCTGGAAAATGTTACCCGTGAGGGTTTCCTGACCGCCCACGAAATAAGCTCATATAGTTTCTCGGCGCTGGGTGATGCGTCCCGTGAAATGATGCAAGGACGGAATGGCGCAATGCTGACACTAAGTTATATTGGTGCTGTCCGCGCTATGCCTAATTACAATGTTATGGGTGTTGCCAAAGCAAGTCTTGAGGCAAATGTTCGATATATGGCCTCCAGCCTGGGCCCGGAAGGTATTCGTGTCAATGCAATTTCTGCTGGTCCAATTCGAACGCTTGCCGCCTCCGGCATAAGCGGAATGCGTGAGTTTTTAAATCATGTTGAAAAGGCATCCCCCTTGAAGAGAAATGTAACGATCGAAGAAGTGGGTAATGTCGCCGCTTTTTTGTGTTCAGACTACGCATCAGCCGTTACCGGTGAAATTACTTATGTTGACTGCGGCTATAACTCAATAGGTATGGCCTAGCTATCATTAAAAATGCACTTTTTTCGCGATTGCTACGTCGGCTCCGTACTCGAATCCTCATGCATTACTTATACATATACACTCAGGTTCTGTGTGCGGTGCCTCCTAATACTCACAAAAAAATTACTATTTTTAAATGACACCTATCAAATAAACAATTATGGCTGTTAGCGAAAACAAGCTAATTATTGCCATCTTGATTGGGGCAATAGCAGGCATCGCCTGTGGTTGGTTGTTTGGTCCTGCTATGGTTTCTATTGCCTGGGTCGGTGACCTGTTCCTTGATCTGCTAAAAATGATGATCATTCCATTGATCGTTGCAGCTGTTATCAGTGGCGTATCTTCACTGGGTGATATCCGGAAATTAGGAAAAGTTGGTGGAGTAACTTTACTTTACTATGCATCAACCACTGCGCTGGCGGTATTCATAGGTCTGTGTGTTGTTAATATTATTCAACCCGGTGTAGGTATTGAACAATTAAGTGATGTAGTCCCTGAAAGCATTGCTGAAAAAGAACAAACAGGTTTTGTCGATATTATAAAATCGTTAATCTCACCGAATATTGTTTCAGCTGCTGCAAATACGCAACTATTACCACTCATAGTCTTTTGCTTATTATTTGCCGCTGCAATGACAACAATAGGTGAAAGGAACACAACAATAATTCGTTTCTTCGATGGCCTGAATGAAACCATGATGAAACTGGTTATCTGGGTAATGACTTTGGCACCGGTCGGTATCTTTGCCTTGATTGCAGGACAAATTGGTAAAGCCGGAGGCGGTGCAGCTATTCAACAGGAATTAGTCGCTGTTGGAAGTTATTGTTTAACGGTTATCCTGGGTTTAACCATACATTTTATCTTACTGTTCATTATGCTCACCGCGTTAAGTAAACAGGGACGCCACTATCTAAAGACACTGCTACGGGCCCTCTTTACCGCCTTTGGTACTGCAAGTTCATCTGCAACCCTGCCTTTGACCATGGAATGTGCTATTGAAGCAGGTGTTGATAAACGTTCAGTAAAATTTGTTTTACCTATCGGTGCAACGGTCAATATGGATGGCACCGCATTATATGAATCTGTTGCAGTCATGTTTATAGCACAGGCTTATGGTTTTCCTATGGGTTTAACTGAACAAATTATTATTTTTGTAACTGCTACATTGGCTGCGATTGGCGCTGCAGGTATTCCCCAGGCAGGACTGGTTAC
>JBNLAL010000347.1:0-2054 GCA_050302115.1 Gammaproteobacteria bacterium
AGTTAAGGCTCGATGAAAGGATTTTTGATAGGTGTCATATTTACAATTTTTGCATCAAATGCTTTAATTGCCCAGTACTACCATTCTGCTTTTGGTCATAACAGGATTCCATACAAAAACTTTGAATGGCATGAAAGCAAACTTCGAAAGTAAATAAGCACCTTTTGTGTGAAAAAGATTTCACAAAAATGTCTGCTTATCCTGATGTTCTGGGCCGTGGCAAACCTTGCCTTGGCCCAGAATCTGGCTTTTATCACTAACCAACTCGAAGATACGGTATCTGTTATCGATACCGAAAGTAAATCAATTATAAAGACCATCAAGACCGGCGTTAAGCCTGCCGGTGTTGTCGCCAGTCATGATAATAAAACTGTCTATATATCAAACCCGGGCAATCAGGAAATTGATGTTATTGACACCGGTTCACTTGAAGTTGTTAATACAATAAAAATCGGGCAAGCGCCGCTCGCCATAACCTTAAGCCATGATAATAAAAAAATATTCGTTGCTGACTGGTTCATGGACAGTGTCTTTTCAATTAACACCGAGTCACTTGAGGTTGAAAAGCAATACACGGTGGGTGATGCGCCGTCTGGCATTGCAATATCGGCTGACGATAAAGTGTTATTTGTCTCTAATAAAAAAGACAATACGGTGCTGTTTATTGATATTGAATCAGGCAAAATTGAATCTAAAATTACAGTGGGTAAAGCACCTTTTGGCATCACCCCTGATTATGACAAACAACTCCTTTATGTCGTAAATGTGCAGTCAGAAGATGTTTATGTCATCGACATCAAAACGGCAAAAGTCATTAACACATTTCCTGTTGATACGTTCCCTTATATCGTTGCTATTGATAAAGCGAACAATCATCTATTCGTAACAAACAAAAGAGACAGTTCCGTTTCAGTTGTAGACAGAACAACCTATAAAGATATAAAAAAAATCTATGTTGGTGAAATGCCAGAAGGGATAAATATGCATCCAGATGGAAAAAGTGTCTACGTCGCCAACTGGTTTGATGGAAGTGTCTCAATCATTGATACAAAATTATTGGAAGTAACAGATACAATTACAACCGGAGAAGGCTCAAGGGCCTACGGGCAGTTTTTTATTGAACGTTAATCATCATCTCAAAAAAAGATTCCAAACTACCCCTGCTCCAATAAATTCCTGAGATCAATAACTGCGGCATTAGCACGTGATATGTATGATGCCATCACCAGTGAATGATTGGCCAAAAAACCAAAACCGGTTCCGTTTAAAATGATTGGACTCCATACAGTGTCCTGAGTCGCTTCCAGTTCACGGATAATTTGTCTTAAACTCACCAACGCATTTTTCTTTTTCAAAACATCTCGCATGTCGTATTCAATTGCATGCATAAAATGGATCAAGGCCCAACAGGCACCGCGGGATTCATAAAAGATATCATCAATCTCTAACCAAGGCGTCTTGATAATCATTAAATCCGGTTTTGAAGTCGATTGAGTTGCCTCTGCATCACCTTCAAGATCGGTATTAACTCTCGCTTGTCCTACGCTGGCACTTAAACGTTGCGATAAACTGCCCAACCTTTTTTCAACAATGGCTAACCAGTCACGAAGATTATCGGCACGGGCAAAAAACTGTGCATCCTGTTCATTAGGATCGGATAAACGTCTTAGGTAATTATTTAATGCATCTATCCCTTTTTGATATTCACGCTCTGTTGCAGGTAATATCCATGATTCTGAATCAAAATGAAATTGGGGATCCGTCACCATCAGATCCTTATCTTCTACAGATTGCGTTTGTGAACGGCTGAAATCATTACGCAGTGCACGTGCCATATCACGTACCTGAACCAACACACCGAACTCCCAATTAGGAATATTATCCATAAAAACACTGGGCGGCATGATATCATTACTTAAATAGCCGCCACGTTTATGTAATAACGTTTCAGCAACTTCTATCAAGGTTGACGTAGTAACATGACCTGTGACAAATTCTGAACTACCTCGATTTCGATACTGACTTTGTTCGATCACATCAAACCTGGAAGGTTC
>JBNLAL010000348.1:0-2047 GCA_050302115.1 Gammaproteobacteria bacterium
TATTTTAGTAATGCTTGTACCTGCTGCTATTATCGATAATACAGAAGTTGCTAAAGCAATTACTGAGGAAATAAAAAAAACCAGTAAACCCGTGATTACGTGCTGGATGGGAGAAGATGCGGTAAAGGAAGCACGTGAAATATTTACAAAAAACGGTATTCCAAATTACGAAACACCGGAATTTGCAATTCGCGCTTTTTTACAAACGGTTGAATATAATGAAAACCAGGAAAACCTGATGGAGATCCCGCCATCTGTACCTGAAGAATTTAAACCTGACAAGGAAAGGGCGCATAACATTATTCAGGATGTGCTAAATAAAAAGCGTGATTTATTGACAGAACCTGAAGCGAAAGAAGTACTTGATGCGTATCGTATTCCGGTCATTAAGACACTCATTGCGAAAAGTCCTGATGAAGCTGTTGAACATGCGCATAAAATCGGATTTCCCGTAGCATTAAAAATTCTATCAAAAGACATCAGTCATAAATCTGATAAGGGTGGTGTTTTGTTGAATATTGAATCCGAATCAATACTGCAACTGGCGGCAGAAGGAATGCTGACAAAGATTAAACACTTTAACCCTGAAGCAGAGATTGAAGGATTTACAGTACAGGAAATGGTGCATAAGTCTGGAGGACATGAATTAATAGTCGGTATGACTACAGATCCGATTTTTGGTCCCATTATACTGTTTGGTCAAGGTGGTATTTCAGTAGAAGTCATTAACGATAAAGCAGTTGCACTACCGCCTTTGAATATGAAGCTTGCCAGAGACCTCGTGCAACGTACGCGAATTTATAAAGTGCTACAAGGTTATCGAGATGTAAAGGCGGTTAATATCGATGCCATTCTTGTAACGTTAGTCAAGATATCTCAATTAATAATTGATCATCCTGAAATTTGTGAGCTGGATATTAATCCATTAACTGTAGATAGCGATGGTGTTATTGCATTGGATGCCAGAATAAAAATTCATAAAGTTGATTTTAAAATTAAAAATCGACTCGCTATCCGTCCTTACCCACAGGATTTGGAAGAAAAATATAAACTTGATTCCGGTGAAGAAATTTGCATTCGTCCTATAAAGCCGGAAGATGAACAGGCGCATCATTACTTTTTATCAAATACTAAGCCGGAAGATATTTATTTTCGTTTTTTTCGTGCAGTAAATAATCTATCTCATGCGCAGATGGCACGCTTTACCCAGATTGATTATGATCGAGAAATGGCTTTTATTGCCCGATTGAAAAATGAAAAAGGAAATTATGAGACTATAGGTGTAATTCGTGTGGTCAGTGACTCAGATAATAATGAAGCAGAGTTTGCAATTATTGTTCGTTCTGACAAGCAAAAACTGGGTATTGGTCATAAGCTCATGCAAAAAGCAATTAACTATTCACGAGATCGAAAAACAAAACGTCTTGTTGGTGAAACATTGGTTGAAAATCATGCCATGCAAAGATTGGCGGCAAGTTTAGGTTTTGAAGAAAAACGCAATGAACAGGATAAAACAATCAGTCTTTGTTTAGATTTGAATTAATTCTTTAATAAGCATTAAATAATTGTGGTATTTAAAAAAGTATATAAGCTATAACAAAAATTGTTATAAATGCTATAAAACCAATTACTAACCATTTTTTATTAAAAGATGTTTTTTCTTCCGAAGCTACTTCGTCATTTATAATAGTTGTTTTTTCCGATTCTATTGCAGTGCTTTTTTCATTATCAGAGACATTGGCACTCGTTTCTATGGTTCTATCTGATTCTTCTTTTGCAGGAGTCTCTTGTTCCAGTACTTCATCGTCCAGGTCATGTTCAACTTTTTCGGAATAGGGCATACAATTCATTTCGCCAATAAGTTGTTCACCATTTGGCCCCCAATAGACGTCCACTTTATCTGGCAAGTTTTGCTTATCGACAAGCTTTGACGAATTAAACGTGGCTTTTATGCTATTTTCAACAACCCCAAAACCGTATATATATAAGTATTCATCAGAGCCAGGGACTTTAATATGCAATTCATCCAGTAACAGGTTTTGTGGAA
>JBNLAL010000349.1:0-2042 GCA_050302115.1 Gammaproteobacteria bacterium
GAATTAGAGCATGATTAAAGCATTTGTTTTTGGGAAATTTTTGCCTTTTCATAAAGGTCATCAGGCAATGATTGATTTTGCATTGAGTAAATGCGATTTTCTAACTGTACTGGTTTGTTGCAGTAATAAGGAATCAGTATCCTGCAATATCAGAAAACAGTGGATTAAAGAAACCTTTCCAGATGAACGAAAAATCGAAATACGGGTTTTTAATTATAACGAGCGTGAGCTGCCAAACACTTCTGCATCATCAAAACAGGTCTCAAAGGTTTGGGCAGAGATGTTTATGAAAATTTTGCCTGGATACTCGTTACTGATCACCTCTGAAAAATACGGTGATTATGTGGCTGAATTTATGGGTATACGACACCAATTGTTTGATATTCAGCGGGAAAAACAACCTGTTTCTGCTACTGCTTTGCAAAAAGATTTGTTTACGAACTGGAAATATTTACCTAAAAGTGTTAAGCCCTATTTTGCCATCAAGGCGGTGCTACTGGGAACGGAATCAACTGGAAAAACCACTTTGACTGAAAAACTCTCAAAACATTTCAATTGCAGTAAAGTGTTAGAAGCAGGGCGCGATCTTATTGAGGATTCAAATACTTTTAGCATGGATGATTTGTATCTGGTAGCCAAAGAGCATGCTAAACGAATTGATAATGCTGTAGTTGGCAACAGTCCACTAGTAATTATTGATACTGATATTTATATTACCAAATCATATTGTCATTTTATGTTCAACAAGGAGTTGGCAGTCGATAAAACCATTTTAAAATCAAACAAGGCACACCTTTATCTCTATCTAAACAATGATGTAGAATTTGTTCAGGATAGAACAAGGTTGTCAGAATCTGACCGGAATTTATTGGATGCATCGCACAGACGGACTTTAAAAGATAATAAGATAGAAATTGTTGAAATATCCGGAAACTGGGAAGAGCGATTTGAGAAAGCTGCTACTGCAGTCAATCAATTGATAAAGACGCTAAACGGTATTTCCCATAAGTAGGGAAATGTCAGTTATGTAATAATTCCCCATCTACATTTTTAAAGAGTCACACCATAAAGACTGCTCTTCTTTATGTGTTTTGTTTTTTAAATATGCTTAATTCACCAAGGTGCTTCCTTCCAATGAATTGTCCCGTAAAATAAGCCCCAATAAACAGTGGATAGGTGTAAAATGCAAAGCCTATATCGCTGTAAATTCTTAGCAAAATTACAATCGGTACAGGTAAATGGATATACAAAAACCATTTAAACGAAAACTTTTTTACATTTCCTCTTAAATAGCCAAAGGGCAGGTTGATGATAAAAATGATAAGCGTTATTGCTAATAATTTAAAGATATATTCTGTCATAATTTAATTTTTAGTAAAATAATGGGCAAAAGTAGTTTTTAAATGAGGGCGAGAAAAATATACAATTTAGAAAATTGTTGGAACTAAAGATTCAAATATTGGGAAACTGTTCCAAATTGCCCGGCACACAATGTTTTGCATTTTCTTTATACCGATAAGTTAAATTAGGGTAATCTAAAATGAGATTAATAAGATCGTGTTTTCTATCATGTTTTAATCTGTTAATGTCGAATTTGTAATTTCGATTTTTGTATCGGCATGCATAGAAATGCCTGGGTGTGCATACCAGCTTCCTCCATGATTATTCCTGATTGTTGACTGGTCGATAACAATATTTCCTGTATGATCATTGGTGACAAAAAAGATAGCTGAACCATGTGCATTAACTGTATTTTCTTCGATAAGAGTGCCAAAAACCTTTAATGTCATAGTATTTCCATCATTATAGATCGCACCACCGTCCTGATTGAAGTTGAGTGCGCCATTCTTCAACGTTAGCCCCGTCAGCGTGAGATTACCCGAACCGGCCACCTGGAAAAACCTGAATTTAGCCGCCGTGCCCGGATCACGTTCGATGACGGAATTCGTACCCACAATGGTGATATTGCTCGTGATAATCGGCAGGCCGTTGACGCTGTTATTGGCTGAGGTCAGTGTATAGGTCTCGCCCGGTTGCAGATT
>JBNLAL010000350.1:0-2039 GCA_050302115.1 Gammaproteobacteria bacterium
AAAACAGGCTATAAAGATCATGGATATGTTATTGGCAAAAAAACGTGCCGCTGACAGAAAACAGTGGCTTGAAACAAATGGTGATAAGGCCATTGTTATCTAGTTGATGTTTATCTGTAGCGGCAATGAGGCAGTTACTAAGTTAAATGTCTCTGAACAGTTTTCCTCATCAGAGAACATAAGGGGAACTATCTCTTCCATATTTACGGCTGAACGTTTTAGCTCGGTAATGCGTAGATACAGCTCTGAAATTTTTAAAAAATTAACAACATTGTTTTTGGTCATTGCTTATCTCTGATTTAAACCTGAGGAAGATCATGTCGAATGCGTGTTAATGGAGAATGACAGTAAGATGATCATTTAATGTCATATGTATTAATGATTATTAATTTATATTAAACAATTACTTATAATATTAATTTAATGTTAAATAGAGGTTTTTGTAATGTCTGATTCGCTAAGTTTTGACTTCGAACAAAACGAACAACGACCCTTACATGAATACACGGAAAAGGCTTATCTGGACTATTCCATGTATGTCATTCTGGATCGGGCCTTACCTCATGTAGGTGATGGATTGAAACCGGTACAACGCCGAATCATCTATGCCATGTCGGAACTGGGTCTTAAGGCAACAGCAAAATATAAAAAATCCGCACGTACCGTTGGTGATGTTATCGGTAAATTTCATCCACATGGAGATTCAGCCTGTTATGAGGCCATGGTGCTAATGGCTCAAAATTTTTCTTACCGTTACCCGTTAATCGATGGGCAGGGTAACTGGGGCTCGATGGATGATCCAAAATCCTTTGCTGCAATGCGTTATACCGAATCTAAACTCACGGCTTATGCCGATACCTTATTAAGTGAGGTCAGCCAGGGAACTGTAGATTGGATGCCGAACTTTGACGGTACTCTGGAAGAACCCAAATATTTACCGGCACGCCTGCCAAATATTTTATTAAACGGTACCACCGGTATTGCAGTTGGAATGGCAACGGACATTCCTCCCCATAATCTGAAAGAAGTGGCCAGTGCCTGTATCCGTTTACTCGAAGCGCCAAAGAGTACGATTAAGGAATTATGTGAACATATCAAGGGACCGGACTTTCCAACACAAGCCGAGATTATTACACCGAAATCGGCAATTCAGGAAATGTATGAAACCGGTAATGGTTCAATCAAGATGCGCGCAGTCTGGGAAAAAGAGGACGGTAATATCGTTATAACAGCATTACCGCATCAAAGTTCCGGTAGCAAGATACTGGAACAGATTGCTGCACAGATGCAGGCAAAGAAATTACCTATGTTGGATGACTTACGTGATGAATCCGATCATGAAAATCCAACACGTCTGATTCTTATTCCACGTTCGAACCGTGTTGATTTAAATGAATTGATGTTACATCTGTTTGCCACGACCGATCTGGAACGCAGTTATCGCGTTAATATGAATATTATTGGCTTGAATGGAAAACCACAGGTCAAAGATTTACGTGGCATATTAAAAGAATGGCTGCAGTATCGCACCGAGACAGTACGTCGGCGATTACAGTTTCGTCTGGATAAAGTTCTGGCACAGATACATGTGCTGGAAGGATTAATGATTGCTTATCTGAATATTGATGAAGTTATTCAGATTATTCGCGAGGAAGAAAAACCCAAAGAAGTTTTAATGAAACGTTTCAAGTTAACGGACATACAGGCCAATGCCATACTTGATTTGAAATTGCGTAACCTGGCAAAACTGGAAGAGATCAAGATAAAAGGTGAACTTGACGATCTTAAAAAAGAAAGAAAGCAGCTTGAAACAACGCTGGGGTCATCGCAACGTTTAAAAACGCTGGTCAGAAATGAAATAAAAGCAGATGCTGAAGAATATGGTGATGATCGATTATCACCATTAAAAGAAGTAAAAGAAGAAGCAAAAGCTATTGATGAAAAAAGCCTGATACCAACAGAACCTGTTACCATCATCCTTTCTGAGAAAGGGTGGGTGCGTGCGGCAAAGGGGCATGATGTTGAGCCCGAATCCTTGA
>JBNLAL010000351.1:0-2038 GCA_050302115.1 Gammaproteobacteria bacterium
GACAGGAAGTGAATCACTTGCAGGACCTGTTACCAGCCATACACGACTTACTGATTCAACATGTTCCTTGCTGTGTAAAGTAAATACTGCGTTACCGACCATGTGCCCGGATGTGCGCGGTGGTCTGGCCTTGAATGATTCAAGAATAGCCTGCCTTCCTTTAATCGGGTTGTCGGGATCGCTGGGTCGGCTTAAAACTGCATCTTCTGCATAGCAGCTAGCCAGAGCTTCCCAGTCCTGTTGGTCCGTTAAACTGACCACCCGGTTAAGCAATTGCTGGCATTCCCACTGAATAACGGCTTGTTCAATTCGGTCAGGATTCATAATGAACAATACATCCTATAAGCAAAGTTTAATTTGATAACCAGTTTGTGATTGCTTCTGCCACAACAACAGGTTGTTCCATGGTGCTCATGTGTGCGCAGTCCGGAATGATGTCTAGAGTCGCATGAGGAATTAACTCATTCATTTTTTCATGGCCTGCTACTGGACTCCAGAGATCGTCAGCACCACATAAAAGTAAGGTTGGGCAAGTTACATTGCGTAAAACCGATTCCGTGTTCGGACGATTAAGTAATGCATTAATCTGTGCTGCAAAAATTTCAGGGTTCTTACGTTCAATCATATCCAGTATCGATTCAAATACAGGACTGTTGAGAAACTGAGGATGCACCATACCAAGTGCCCATTGTTGTCCCATAACCCGCATACCTTCCTGCTTTGCTTTTTCCAGTAAGGCCAACCGTTTTTGTTTTTCTGTTTCACCCGCTTCACCATCAGATAAGGAATGATAAGCGGTATCAAATAAACCAAGATGACTAACACGTTGTGGTGCGCGTCGAATCATTTCCATTGCAATACGTCCACCCATGGAATGCCCGATTAAAACAAACTGTTCTTCTTCAACCTTATCTAAAACAGTGTCAGCCATGGTTCCAAGATCATCCAGCATGTCATAATCAGGAATGAAATAAGTGCCTTGATAGTTCAGTTGTTCTAAAACAGGTGTCCAAACGGCATCATCACAGAGCAGACCAGGCAATAAGATTAATGGCTGATCGAATGACATCTAGAACTCCTCCGTATCAATTTCAGCCTGAGTGGCTGCGTTATAACGCGTACCGGATACGGTTTCTTGATTAATTAATTTTTCAACGCGTGAAATAATTTTGGGTGATAAGTTGATATGAGTTGCGTTTATATTTTCTTCCAGATTTTTGATATTAGTCGTGCCGGGAATAGGCAGGATATGTTCATCACGACTCAACAACCAGGCAAGGGCAAGTTGAGAGGGTGTACAGTCAGCATCACGGACAATTGCACGATACTCTTTTAATAGTTCTATATTCTTCGACCAATGTTCAGGTTGAAAGCGAGGCATGCTTCGACGAATATCTTTAGCATCAAATGTTTCAATCGAATCTGCCAGGGGCAGGGCATCAGCAAGGAAGCCACGTGCAACCGGACTGAAAGCAACAAAGGCCACACCCAATTCACGACAGGTATCCAGCACAGCGATCTCGGCATTGCGTGTCCACAGTGAGTACTCGGTTTGTACAGCAGCGACAGGGTGGACGGCATATGCTTTACGTAATGTTTCCGCAGAGACTTCGGATAAACCAATCGATTTAATCTTTCCTGCTTCGACAAGTTCAGACAATGCCCCAATACTGTCTTCAATTGGTACGTTCTTGTCCCATCGATGCAGGTAGTACAGATCGATGACATCAGTTTGTAAACGTTGTAATGCCTCGTTACAGGTTTGTTTTAATGTTTCCGGTCTGCCATCAATAACACGCTTGCCATTGACACCAATCATGCCGCATTTACTGGCCAGGAAGAACTTGTCACGGTATGGCGCAAGTACCTTGCCAAGCAATTCTTCATTTTTGCCAAAACCATAAAGCGCAGCGGTATCGAAATGGGTGACACCCAGATCAAGCGCGCGTAATAGCAAGGCTTCTGCGTCTTTATGATCCGGTGGCGTACCATAGGCATGGCTGAGATTCATACAGCCAAGGCCAATGGTAGATACTTC
>JBNLAL010000352.1:0-2026 GCA_050302115.1 Gammaproteobacteria bacterium
GTTTTGGATTTATTAATGCCATAATTTTCCTGCCTTTCAACCGCCCATGAAATCAATGTCAAAGCCAGGTTTCAATTTGACATAGGCTTTTTTCCAGTCAGCACGTTTTCCCGGCATACGTGCAAACACCTTATTTTTTCCTTTAACGTTTGATACCTGCACAGACTCAACCTCTGCACCATCAAACATCAGTTCAACTGCCTGCTTGATTTCCAGCTTGTTTGCATCTTTAGCCACTTTAAAAACATACTGGTTATTCGCTTCACCAACGAGAGTTGTCTTTTCAGTTACTCGTGGCTCAAGCAACACGTTCATTAGTCTTTCCTGATTCATGATAACCACGCCTCAACTTTTTCTACTGCCGCTTTAGTCATCAGAACCTTGTCGAAACCAACCAATGCATAAGGATCGATTTCATTTGTATCAATCACATCAACCTTTGGCAGGTTTCTTACTCCAAGATACAGGTTTTCACTTAACTCATCGGTAACAATCAACACTTCATTTACACCAAGTTTATTAAGCTTCTCTTTAACCAGCTTGGTTTTTGAATCGGCAACATCAAACTCATCGACGCAAATAAATCTTTCCTGACGAACCAGCTCTGACAAAATCGAACGCATGGCACTGCGATACATTTTTTTGTTTAATTTCTTACTGTAATCACGAGGTTTAGCCGCAAAAGTAACACCACCACTACGCCATATAGGACTACGAATCGTTCCCGCACGGGCTCGACCGGTTCCCTTTTGACGCCATGGCTTTTTACCACCACCACGCACTTCCGAACGAGAACGCTGTGCTTTAGTACCTGCACGTGCGCCAGCCAGATAGGTCGTCAAAACCTGATGAACCAGAGGCTCATTAAATTCAACAGCAAAAACAGCATCAGCTACACTCATAGTGCCTGACTTTTTCTTGCCTGATTGTTGTATCGTGAGTTCCATTATCTTTAATGCCTTATTTCGCTTTCGTCTTAACAGCAGGTTTAACAATAACCTTGCCACCGGTTGATGATGGTAAAGCACCTTTAATCAATAGCAGATTACGTTCACTATCAACTCGTACAACTTCAAGGTTCTGGGTCGTACGTTGAACATTACCCAATTGACCCGCCATTTTTTTACCTTTAAATACACGACCGGGAGTCTGACACTGTCCAATTGAACCAGGCGCACGATGTGATAGAGAGTTACCGTGTGTGTTACGCTGACCACTAAAATGGTGACGCTTAATTGCACCAGCAAAACCTTTACCTTTAGTCGTACCTGTAACATCAACCTTCTGGCCTGCTTCAAACATATCAACCTTGATCTCTGAACCAGCAGGAAATTGTTCAAGCTCTTCTTCTGAAACACGGTACTCCAACATACCTTCCCCTGTTTCAAGGTTTGCTTTTGCATAGATACCCGCTTGAGCTTTACTTAATGCGGAAGGTTTTTTACTTCCCCAGGCAACCTGCAACGCAGAATAGCCTTTGGTTTCAGGAGTAATTAAACCAGCCACATGATTAGGCGTAGCTTCGACCACAGTCACAGGCACAGAACGCCCATCTTCTGTGAACACACGTGTCATTCCACGTTTGCGACCTACTATTCCAACCGTCATTGTTCTATCCGCCAGCATTTAATTAGTTAAGTTTAATTTGTACGTCAACACCTGCTGCCAAATCGAGCTTCATTAACGCATCAACTGTTTTATCAGTCGGGTTAACAATGTCCATCAAGCGTTTATGTGTACGGATTTCATACTGATCACGTGCATCTTTGTTAACGTGAGGTGAGATCAATACCGTAAAACGCTCTTTCTTTGTTGGCAAAGGTATTGGACCCTTGATTTGAGCACCTGTACGACGCGCCGTCTCGACAATCTCTTTGGTAGATTGATCGATCAAACGATGATCAAATGCCTTTAATCGGATCCGTATTACTTGTTTATCGGTCATCTATGCTTACTCAATAATCTTGGAGACGACACCCGCACCGACGGTACGGCCACCTTCTCGTATCGCAAAGCGTAACCCCTC
>JBNLAL010000353.1:0-2022 GCA_050302115.1 Gammaproteobacteria bacterium
TTCAGCTTTTTTCAATGGCATATTACCGCCATAGACATCAATCACGATTTTCTTTCTAGGGATATATTCAATGATCTCTTCTTGTAACCAGGTTTTACCATCATTCAGATTACATTGACGTTTTGCTCCCAATCCTGTTTCAGGGGCATCCCCAACGCCATGAGAACTATTCAGCAGAGGGTGAAATTTAGCGATATTGGTATAGTCATCCCACACTGACCATACAACATCCAAAGGTGCATTTACTTTTTGTTCCAGTTTAACTGTCGCCATAACTCCTCCTGTCAGATTTTATATTCGTTTTGATTGCACACAACTAATATATTTATACAATATTGTATAAAATAAACGTCTGTCAACTATTTTTATACATATCTGTATATATTTTTTAAAATGTGTTAATTTAGAAAGGCTTAAAAATGGTGGACAGAACAGAAATGACTAGTGTTCAAACTCGAAAAAAGTCCAGGGGTCGTCCCAGTTCTTTTAATAAGGATAAACTCCTAAAACAGGTGATGGATCTGTTTTGGGAACATGGTTACCAGAATCTGTCTTTTAATGAAATAGCCCAGGAAACAGGCCTCACAAGGGCAAGTTTATATAATGCCTTCGAGTCAAAAGAAGCCTTGTTCATGGCATCTTTTCAGCAATATCTGGAACATTCTCCGGATAAACTCTTACGCGAGTATGTAAAGGGACAAGCCGTAGGCCCTGTTCTCTATGCTGTACTAAAGAATGCAGCGAAGATGTACATCAGTGACAATAGCCGTCGCGGCTGTATGGGCGTAAATTGTCTGAATGAGCTATTGGCAGGAAACGCTGAACTTAATAGCCAGATTTCCGGCTTTTATGAAGACCACAAGAAAATGTTAACCCGACTAATTAAACAAGCCGTTGAACAAAAAGAACTGCCTGCTAAAACAAACCCTAAAGAAACAGCGAATATGATCCTGATTTTTATGCATGGTTTCAGTATCTTTTCAAAATCAAAGACCAGTAAAAACGAACTCTATTCCATTGCCAAAACATTCCTGGAAAACACAGGTTTTACCAATCTGGATTAATCAGTATTTATCGACCTTAACAAGTTTCACGACTGCTTAGATTTTCAAAATAATCAATTTAAAACAATAATAAAGATAGCTTTTTGTGCAGATTGCTATATGGTGTACCCATTAGTAAATTTTTTGTAGCGGTTCCCGGTAGTTCCTCGCAGTGTAAAGCAGCAGACCTTCCCGAAATAGTTCCACAACAACAAGCATGCTAATACATTGTTTTTTAATAACTTAATGAGGTAACCGAAATGGCTACAGGTACAGTAAAATGGTTTAACGATAGTAAAGGATTTGGATTTATAACACCTGCTGATAGCAGTCCTGATGTATTTGTTCATCATAGTGCGATTAAAGCAGATGGATTCAAATCACTTGCCGAAGGTCAAAGTGTCAACTTTGATACCGAGCAAGGTGCTAAAGGACCGAGTGCAATCAACGTTGTTGCACAATAGACTAGACTTTAAACCCCTGGTCTGAAAAAAGCCCCGCTAACTGCGGGGTTTTTTATTTCTGTATGAATTAAAGGGCTCAGACACTGACCCTTTTGATTTTTAAATCTTTAATTTATCCTGAGTAATCCTTTGAATTAAGTGACATCTATTTTACTTTTTCTTTTTTTGGAAGACTTTTTGTAAAAGTGAGACCTTTGTCGATCCATTTCATTAATGAAGATTTTGTTTTGTATCCGGCTGGATCAACAAAAATGAGTCCTTTCATTGGCACTCCTGTTATGTCCATTTTCCTTGCATACTTGAGTTTTAAAACTTCCTCATATTGCTTGGGACCGACTCGAACCATCAATCCATGTTTTTGATCAGCTCCACATAACATATTTCCATTATGCATAAAACAAAGACCACCGAACATATTTCGTTCAGTTATCCCTCTTTTCCCTTTAAGTACTTCGCGAACCCTTTGATTTAACTTTTCATCATGGGCCATCTAATTTCCCTCTCTCTAACAATTT
>JBNLAL010000354.1:0-2020 GCA_050302115.1 Gammaproteobacteria bacterium
GAGAGGGGGAACAATGATTAAACTAAAGCATATACTTCATCCTACGGATTTTAGTGATAATTCGAGTTTAGCATTGAAATACGCCTGTTCTCTGGCAAAGCAATTCGAAGCCGAGCTGCACTTGATTAACGTTGTTCAGAATACTACTTTTGGAGTTCCTCCTGTGCCCGGGGTGCCAGCAGATTTTTATCAACAGCAGACACAGTATGCCGATCTGGAATTGGCCTCATTTCCTGACAAAGTAGTTAAATTTGATGGTTCGTTAACACGCGAGTTATGCGAGGGTGTCCCGTTTGTAGAAATCATTCGTTATGCAAAAGAAAAGGAAATTGACATGATTGTGATGGGCACCCATGGTTATTCAGGTTTGCAACATCTCATCATGGGTAGCGTTGCGGAAAACGTTGTACGTAAAGCCCCTTGCCCGGTGTTAACTGTGCATCCGGAAGATTTTAAATTTGTAATGCCTTAATAAAAAATATTTTTTCCATAAAAGATCAGAACAAATTTAGTCTCCTTGCTACTATTTCTATAAAGTAATGTACCCGGGAGAAATCCATGCGCTATGAATTTTATTACTGGCCTGAAATACAGGGCCGCGGTGAATTCGTTCGGTTGGCGCTGGAAGAGGCAGGAGCCGATTATCTTGATATGGCCAGACTCGCCGGGCGCGGGAAAGGCGTAGCGGCCATGCTGAAGATCATAGAGAGCAAAAAAGAAGATACGCCACCCTTTGCCCCACCCTTCTTAAAGGCGGGTAAACTTGTTATCGCACAAACGGCAAACATCCTGTTTTATCTTGGCCCAAGATTAAACCTGGCTCCCAGGTCAGAGGTAAAACAACTATGGGCGCATCAACTGCAATTAACTATGATGGATTTCGTGAATGAAATACATGATACGCATCATCCAATTGCGGGTAGTCTTTATTATCACGAACAAAAAAAAGAAGCGAAGCGCCGCACACATTTTTTTATAAAGGAACGTATTCCAAAATTTCTGAATTACTTTGAAAAGGTTTTAGCGAATAATGCGAAAGACAACAATTATCTATTAGGCCGTAGCTGCAGTTATGTTGATCTGTCCCTGTTCCAGATCATTGCCGGTTTAAATTA
This sequence comes from Gammaproteobacteria bacterium, assembly GCA_050302115.1. Taxonomy (GTDB): domain Bacteria; phylum Pseudomonadota; class Gammaproteobacteria; order Eutrophobiales; family Eutrophobiaceae; genus JBNLAL01. The sequence goes on from JBNLAL010000354.1 coordinate 1,116, forward strand.
CGCCTTTCCTAAAACCATGAAGAAACAAAAGCGCAAATATCCGAATCTGCTTACCTTGCATGACAAGGTTGCAGCCAGGAAAAAGACAAAGGCTTATCTGAAGAGCGATCGACGTATTCCGTTTAATGAGTTTGGAATCTTTCGTCATTATCCCGAACTGGAAGCATAGCGTTTAACAGCCCCTGCTCTCTTGCACATTAAAGCGGACGCTCATCGTGGCTTCGATCAGTTGCCTGAACTCACTAAAGTTATGCACAATAAAATCAGGTTTATGCGGGTGTGTAGTTGTTCCCGGAAAGATCTTCATTAACCAGTGATCATCCCAGTTAGCGCCGTTATAAAAAATATTGGTCACACCGGCATCATTGGCTGCAATCGTATCAGTTGTACTGTCACCGACATACCAGCAACTCATGTCCGGCTCTATGTCGAGCCACTCCAGAGCCTTCAGGATAAGATCAGGATGCGGTTTTCTTTTTTCTACATCGTCACCGCAAACGGTAACATCAAAAAAATGTGCCCAGCCATTAACATGGATGACGTTAATCTCATGTTCTAGAAACTCACGATCACGATTGGTAAGCACACCCAGTTGCAGGCCAAAGTTCTGTAGTTCGGACAGCATATCATCGACCCCGTCTTCAAAAGGGTGAATTTCGCCAAAGTGATTACGATAACAACGGTTAAATTCAAGGTGTGCAATATGTTTTGCTTCATGATCATCGCAAAACAACACCTCGAAAATATCTGTACGCGATATTTTCTTGTCGGTTTTTATCTTGGGGTGCAGGCGCTGGTGCTCACGAACTTAGTCCACGAGCCGCGCATCCTCCGGTGTCTTGCATTCGTCGTGAGGTACGAGATGGTCAAGCAAGCCGAGCTCGGCGAAGCGCGCGAGTGCGTCA
>JBNLAL010000355.1:0-2001 GCA_050302115.1 Gammaproteobacteria bacterium
ATGTAGGTATCAGCATTATTGATTTTAATCGTAACAAAACAGGAAGTAATATTATCCAGTTTGTCGTCGATTTGGAAAAACCGGTCGCTGGTAGTTTTATTGAAAAGTGGGTAACACCATTGGTCAGTTTTGATTTTAATTCGCAGGGTAATCGTGTCCGTAGTGCTGACGAAATTATTGAACAGATACGTAACGAATTTTCCAAGGTGCCGGGAATAAACCGTTTAAGTATTCTTAAACCAAATGCAGGTCCGGCTGGAGATGATATTGAAATTGGAATTATCAGTTCTGATTTGGATACCCTGCAAAAGACAGCAGAAAAGATCAGTGTTTATATGAAACGCATGTCGGGTGTAAATGATGTCGTGCATGATCAGGAACCCGGCAAGCTTGAATTTAAATATCAACTGAATGAAAGAGGGCGTCGTTTGGGTTTAACGCAAAATCAATTAGCTGCAGCTGTACGTAGTGGTTATCTGGGTAATGAGGTAGTGCATGTTACCTGGAAAGAAAAAAGGTTGCCGGTACGTGTGATTTATCCGGAAACAATGCGGCAACAATCAACCAGCTTACTTAATCTACCGATTACACTTTCATCGGGAGATACGGTCTACTTGAATGATGTGGCCGATATCAGTGTTGGACGTGGTCTAAACCAGATTCGTCGGCGTAATGCACAACGTATGGCAAAGATAACTGCCGATGTGGATTCATCGTTGACTACACCAAACGAAGTCATTCGCCAAATTGATAACGAATTCGGAAGGACTACTGATAATTCCTATTCATTGTTATTTCTTGGTGAGAAGAAAAACGCAGATGATTCTTTTAAAGGAATGAATCAGGCTTTGATTATTGCACTTGCCATGATCTTTTTTATGTTAACTGCTTTATTTAAATCGCTAATCGATCCATTGGTCGTCATGTTTGCCATACCTTTTGGATTTATTGGCGTTGTTGTTGGGCATGCTATGTTTGGTTATAACATTCAGTTTCTTTCTGCTGTAGGCATGCTGGCCCTGTCAGGAATTATTGTTAACGATTCATTGATTATGGTGGATTTTATTAAACGCTTAAGAAGTGAAGGTGTTGATAGATTTAATGCTATTATTGAAGCAGGTAAGGTGCGTGCAAGACCTATCTTGTTAACGACTATAACTACTTTCCTGGGAGTGTCTCCATTGATCTTTTTTGCTACCGGGCAAACGGCGTTTCTATCACCAATGGCGGTTAGTCTCGGTTTTGGTCTGGTCTTTGCGACAACATTAATCCTGTTGGCCTTACCTTGCTTTTATCTGATTGCAGATGATATGCGTTCACGTTTTTTTAAAACAAATCCTTATCAGCAAAAAGAAGAAGTAATGACATGAAATCTGTTTTAGTAACTGGATGTTCAACCGGTATCGGGCGTTGTATTGCAGAAGGGTTAAGAGAACATAATTACAACGTGTTTGTTACGGCTAGAAAAAAATCTGATATAAATAATTTAAAAGATGCAGGCTTCGATGCAATTTACCTAGATCTGACTGATTCTAATTCGATCCAATCAACAGTTGATTATGTTTTGCGTAAAACAAATGGCAAGTTATATGGGCTGGTTAATAATGCAGCTTATGGTCAGACAGGGGCTATAGAAGATCTAGACAGACTATCCTTGCGTAATCAATTTGAAACTAATGTTTTAGGGACGCAGGAATTAACCAATTTAATTATTCCTGTGATGCGCAAACAAAATGAAGGCAGGATTATTCAAATTAGTTCGGTATTGGGCTTTGTTACTATGAAATTCCGTGGCGCCTATTGTGCTTCCAAATATGCTCTGGAAGCATTAAGTGACGCAATGCGTTATGAACTGCATGGAACGGGTATAAATATTTCCTTAATTCAGCCCGGACCAATAAGGAGTGAATTCAGGAACAATGCTTTGGCAAGTTATCAACGAATAATTAATAAAGATAACAGTCCTCATGCCAAGGCCTACGCCAAGGTCGAAATGGAAAT
>JBNLAL010000356.1:0-1995 GCA_050302115.1 Gammaproteobacteria bacterium
CGCGACGTTAACCGAAAAAGAGCATTGTGCCGTCATCAAGCAAATGGTGGAAATGGTCAATGGGCGAATACCCGTAATAGCGGGTACCGGCGCCAATTCGACGATTGAAGCGATTCAGTTGACGGAATGTGCTAAAAAAGCCGGTGCCGATGCCTGTTTGCTGGTCACACCTTATTATAATAAACCGACCCAGGAAGGTTTATTTCAACACTATAAGGCTGTGGCTGAGGCCGTGGCAATTCCGCAGATTCTTTATAATGTCCCGGGACGGACAGCCTGCGATATGTTGCCCGAAACAGTTATCCGTTTGTCGTCCATCGATAATATTATCGGTATTAAAGAGGCGACGGCCGACCTGTCTCGCGTGAAAAAAATCAAAGACAATGTCGGGGATGATTTTCTGCTATTAAGTGGTGAAGATATTACGACCAAGGATTTTATCCTGGAGGGTGGACATGGCGTAATTTCTGTTACCGCCAATGTGGCACCTAAATTAATGCATGAAATGTGCGAACTGGCCTTGAAAGGTGATGCTGAAGGTGCCACCGTAATTGATGAAAAACTGGTCGGTTTGCATAAAGAATTATTTATCGAATCAAATCCTATACCAGTGAAATGGGCGGTACATAAAATGGGCCTGATTCAGGCGGGTATCCGTTTGCCCTTGACCTGGTTGTCAGAATCAGCACAACCCAGTGTGCTTAATGCCATGAAACAGGCAGGAGTCGTTTAGTTAATCATGAAGAATTTACGTAATTTAATTTTAGTAGTTTTAACCCTTCTACTTTATGGTTGTGACAGTATTCCGTCGCTTGATCAAGTTGTTCCTGATAAACGTACAGCCTATCGAAAGAGTAAGGATTTACCGACACTGGAAGTACCGCCTGATTTAACGGTAAAGACCAATGATGATATGTCCATCCCAAGCGATGCCGAGGCGACGTCTTTAAGTGAATTCCAGCGACAACGAGCTATTAATAAAACAAGAAGTAATAATCTATTGCTGGGTGCCGGTGAAGAAGATGGCGAGCAATGGCTGGTACTGCAGGGTTCGCCACAAGATATATGGCCCAAACTTCGTGAGTTCTGGAAGAGTAGGGAATTCAATCTGGATCTGGATGACTCTGAGTTGGGTGTCATGGAAACGGATTGGAAAGAACGTAGCGATGCCGGAGGTACTTTAAGAGATAAATTTAGAATGTTTACCGAACTGGATGAAAGCGGAAATACGATCCTGTTTTTATCGAGTGAGATGCAAGCCGGTACGGAAGGGGATTGGCTGGAAGCCGAGGCAGATCCGGAAAATGAAAAAAAGATTGTACGTGATTTAAAATTACATTTTTATGGTGAGTCTGCATTTGCTTCTGAGAGTAGTGGATCATCAAGCAGTTCACCCATATCGAAACCGAGCCGCCCGCAAACAGAAATTCTGAATCTCGATGGGGAAAAAAGTTATCTGGCTGTTCCGCAAGAATTTACCCGAGCCTGGCGAGATACTGAAGTTGTCTTACAACGTGCCGGTTATGCCATTCAGGATAGTAACCAGGAAAAGGGAACCTATAATTTTCTATACTTCAGGCCTGAGAGTGCTAAAGAGAAAGGTTTCTTTAGCAAGCTCAAGTTCTGGGGTGATGATGATGGCGAAGGTATCCCCTATCAGCTCAGTTTAACCGGTGTTGGTGACAAGACGGAAGTTATTGTCATGAATGAAGATGGTGATTGGGAAACGAATGAAGACGCAGGCAGGATCCTTTCTGTATTGCAAAGATTGTATAACAATCTTTAATTAATTTTAAAAATTAAATATTGTTATATTCCATTTACTCGTACGTAATAAATAGAGAATTGTAATGAGTTCCTTACCGCCATGTCCAAAATGTAATTCCCAATATACGTATGAAGATCGCGATATGTACGTTTGTCCTGAATGTGCTCATGAATGGTCTGTTACAGAAAATTCGACAAGTGAAGAAAACAGCTTGATAGTAAAGGAGG
>JBNLAL010000357.1:0-1990 GCA_050302115.1 Gammaproteobacteria bacterium
ACCGGTACCCATGAACTTGATTGGTTTACCGGTAATCTGTTTTACCGTTAAGGCCGCACCACCACGTGCATCACCATCAGTCTTGGTTAATATCGTTCCGGTTAACGGTAGGGCATCATTGAAAGCACTGGCGGAATTAACTGCGTCCTGGCCAATCATGCTATCAATCACAAACAATGTCTCGATAGGGGACAGGACTTCATGTACGGCCTTGATTTCCTGCATCATTTCATCATCGATATGTAAACGGCCAGCACTATCGACAATCAGAACATCAATTAATTGTTTTCTGGCAATATCAACGGCATTTCTGGCTATATCCGTCGGTTTGTCATTTTCGGTACTCTCTATCCAGACCAGGTCATTTTCATTAGCCAGTGTGTGCAGTTGTTTGATCGCGGCTGGACGATAAACGTCGCAACTCACAACGGCGACTTTTTTCTTTTCCTTCTCCTTTAGCAAACGTCCCAGTTTGGCAGCCGACGTTGTTTTACCCGCGCCTTGTAGACCGGCCAGCAATATGACTGCCGGAGGCTGGGTATTCAGGTTCAATGGCTCATGGTTACTACCCATCAGGGCAATCAGTTCATCATTGACTATTTTGACCAATACCTGACCCGGCGTCAGACTGGTCAAAACCTCTTTATCCAGCGCCCGTTCTTTGACATGGTTTATAAATTCACGAACGACAGGCAAGGCCACATCAGCTTCTAGCAGGGCCATACGTACTTCGCGTAATCCTTCACTGATATTTTCTTCAGTGAGACGGCCCTGGCCGCGCAGATCTTTAAAAACCCGGGTTAACTTCTCTGAAAGGACATCAAACATAATTAAACTTGGAAAATTCCGAAAAATTGGTAAAACAATCGCTCATTCTATCTTATTCAAAGGATAACAAAAAATAATATGCATCATTAACTTATGGGCACTTCTACACCCTGTCATAATATGCAATCATTTGCGCCACAATACTGAAAACAAAAATTATGAGCATTCAACCCATCATCGCCATTCTGTTATATCTGGTTGCAACCTTTGCACTGGGCGTCAAGATTTCCGGTAACACCGGAATTCTCAGTAAAACACGTCCATTAATCCTGATAGGTGGGGCGATTGCCCTGGTGATTCATGCCCATCTTTTATTCCAGTCGATATTTGTGATTCAGGGACTGGATTTCGGCTTCTTTAATGCCGTTTCGCTAGTGGGTTGGCTGGTTGCCCTGATCGTGATGGTAACTTCCTTCTATCGACCAATGGAAAATTTGTTACTCGTCCTTTATCCCATCGCTGCAATAGCAATTATTCTGGAATTAAGCATTCATGAACAGCGGGTACTCAGTGAAACCATTTCTACCGGCTTAAAAATACATATCCTGCTCTCCGTTTGTGCGTACAGCTTGTTAATGATTAGTGCCTTACAGGCCATATTGCTTGCCTTGCAGGAAAAACTGATAAAAACCAAGCATGTTGCACATATCATCTATATGTTGCCGCCATTGCAGGTGATGGAACAACTGCTGGTTCAGATTATCGTTGTCGGTTTCTTTTTGCTCAGTCTAAGTCTGGCCTCAGGCCTGATGTTTATTGAAGATATGTTTGCCCAACACCTGGTTCATAAAACCATCTTGTCAATATTGGCCTGGATTATTTACGGTATTTTGATCTGGGGTAGATGGGCAGCCGGCTGGCGTGGTAAGAAGATCATTCGCTGGGCCCTCGGTGGTTTTTTTACCCTGCTTTTGGCCTATGTTGGGACAAAACTGGTACTCGAACTGATTTTAAATCGAATCTAATTTGCCGCTTTACTTGACACACCTATAGTCTTTTAGACCACAATACACGCATATTAAAACTGAGGTCATTATTTTTTGGACGACATTCCTTTATCGTTACTCTTCGGTGCCCTGTTCTGTTTAATCATTCTGTCTGCTTTTTTCTCCAGCTCTGAAACAGCAATGATAGCCCTGAACCGCTATCGACTGCGCCATTT
>JBNLAL010000358.1:0-1971 GCA_050302115.1 Gammaproteobacteria bacterium
GGCTGTTAACATAATTGCCACAATAAAACTCATGACGATAATCCAGTTTCCCTGTTTTGTTTCATTAATATCGATCATTTGCTTGCAACCTCAGATTCCTGTTGCTGAAGTGCATTGATATGTTCGTGAGGCCAAACCATCAAGACTTCACGACTTTGAGCCAATTGTGCGCTGGGTCTTATCATTACCTTGGCAAAAGACTCACCGGGATCCAATACAATCTTTTCAATTTGACCTACCGGATAGCCTGAAGGGAAACGCCGACCCAGACCGGAGGAAATAATCAAGTCACCAACACGTATATCTGCATTAGTTGGTAAATGTTCAAGTAGTAAACGATCGTCCTGTCCAGTACCTACAGCTATTGCTCTTAATCCATTGCGATTAACCTGTACTGGCAAAGCATGATTAGGATCGGTAATTAATAGAACCGTGCTTGAAAAAGGCCCTACATGAATAATTTGTCCCATGATCCCGGAAGAATCCACAATGGGTTGTCCATCATAAGCACCTTCACGTTTACCCTTATTGATAACAATCTGACGGCGATAGGATTGAAGATGGACCTCAATGAGTTCTGCGACAAGCACCTTGTCGTTCAAACGAAACGACGATTCTAATAAACGGCGTAAACGTTCATTCTCAGATTCCAGAATTTCGAAGCGCTGCAATTTTGAACTGAGTAATAAATGCTGTTGTTTTAACCGTTCATTTTCATCCATTAATTTTTTTCTGGTCACTAATGAATTGGAAATCCACTCCGCTGCGTCGATAGGGATATTAACGACATACTGTAACGGATAAACCAGCGTTGATAATGCTGAACGAACTACTTTTAAATGGCCATGATGATGATCAACCACCATAAGGACGATGGATAACAAAGTAAACACCACAATTCGAACATTCGCAGACGAACTTCTTTGAAACAGGGTGCTAATAACTAACCTCCACCGTTATGGTTTATTCAACAGCCAAAATATCAGTCCCAAATTCATCAATCATTTCAAGATAGCGACCGCCACCTCTGGCCACACAGGTCAATGGATCTTCAGCAATGATAACGGGCAAACCGGTTTCTTCCATCAGTAGTCGGTCAAGATCTCTAAGCAATGCACCACCTCCGGTTAATACCAAGCCACGTTCTGCAACATCAGAGCCCAGTTCTGGTGGTGTTTTTTCCAATGCGTTCTTCACTGCACCAACAATACCGGTAAGTGGCTCCTGTAAAGCCTCCAGTATTTCATTACTGTTTAATGTAAAACTTCGTGGAATACCTTCCGCCAAATTGCGACCCCGCACTTCCATTTCATTAATCTCATTGCCCGGATAAGCACAACCGATTTCATGTTTAATGCGTTCTGCTGTTGCATCACCAATCAAACTGCCGTAATTACGACGGACATAGTTGATGATCGCTTCATCAAAACGATCCCCACCGATACGAACGGAATCGGAATAAACAATACCATTTAAAGAAATGACCGCGACCTCTGTCGTTCCACCACCTATGTCGAGTACCATAGAGCCCCGGGCATCACTAACCGGCATTCCTGCACCGATCGCTGCTGCCATGGGTTCCTCAATTAGATGAACGGTCCTGGCACCAGCCCCACTGGCCGACTCACGGATAGCACGTCTTTCCACTTGAGTTGAACCACAAGGTACACATACCAAAACACGTGGGCTTGGCTTAAACAGGGTCGAACCGTGTGCATTATGAATAAAATACTGCAGCATTTTCTCGGTGACGGTGAAATCTGCAATCACACCATCCTTAAGAGGACGAATTGCAGTAATATGCCCGGGTGTGCGTCCCAGCATCTTTTTTGCTTCGGCCCCAACAGCACGGATAGATTTCGCATTAATCTTGTCGCCATCCTTACGAATTGCGACTACAGAAGGTTCATTTAAAACTATGCCCTTGCCACGAACATAAATCAGCGTATTCGCTGTACCCAAATCGATGGA
>JBNLAL010000359.1:0-1968 GCA_050302115.1 Gammaproteobacteria bacterium
CGCAAGCGCTTAAAACTGGGACTTGAAGCTGCAGGCTATGAAGCCAATGACATTAATACAGTGTTTACGGCATGAGGAATTTGGTATGAAACTATCAAAAAAAGAAATCGACGGTTTGATGTATTTCATCGGTTTGACAAACGATGAAGAGATCAATTGCGATCAATGTCTTATGCAGATTGCCGAATTTGCTGAAACCGAACTGGCTGGTAAATCTGTCAACGATGGTCTTAGTGCCGTCCAACACCATTTAACCCTTTGTTCAGAGTGTAGAGAAGAATACAAAATATTACAAAATGCACTGAAACAAATGGGCTCATGATTGTTGAAAATAAAGATCAAACGCATCTATGAACCCGCAACAAGAAATGATGGCTATCGCATCCTGGTCGATCGGCTTTGGCCACGTGGTGTAACAAAGGGATTTGCCGCGCTTGATCTCTGGTCCAAGAACATGGCCCCGTCAAATGAATTGCGACGCTGGTTTAATCATCAACCTGAACGCTTTATAGAATTTAGCAAACGTTATTATGCCGAACTAAGTCACAAGAAAGATCTTATAAAAAAGATAATTACAAATACCGGCAAAAAACAAATCACATTACTTTATGCCGCACGTAATAAAAAATGTAATCATGCCATTGTATTAAATCAATTTCTTTCCGATTTATTTTCTTTCCAATAAAACTTTTTAAAAGTTAAACGTAAGACTTCTCCTGTTCGTTGCGTCAAAGAAGCAACAATCATTTAGCAGGAGAACGATGGCATGAAATCCATCATTACAACAACGTTATTCACCGGTTTAATTGCTTTGTCCGCGTGTAACAAAAATGAAACCGACGGTATTGATGCGTTTGCAAAATACGTTGATACAAACGGCAATATTTCAAGACCGAGTGACTTTCGTGAAAACTGGACACATCTCGGTTCATGGTATGTCAGTAGTAATGATGATAACCCTGCCACCTTGCATGATGTTTATGCCACGCCTGCTTCTGTTACTTCATTCAAGCAGGATGGTGAATGGCCGGACGGTACTGTTTTAGTAAAGGCTGTTTCACAAGTCTCGCAACAACAACTGACGACCGGTAACGCACATTCGGCCAATTCGATCAGTGTCTGGTTTGTCATGGTGCGCGATAGAAAGAATCGCTTCAACAGCAATCCGGCCTGGGGTGAAGGCTGGGGTTGGGCACTGTTTACCGCAGACAACCCCGATAAGAATTTAACGACAAACTGGAAAGGTACCGGTTTCAATAATTGTTATGGCTGTCATCTACCGGCAAGAAACAGCGATTGGGTTTACATCAATGGTTATCCCACTGTCAGGGATTCAGCAAAGAACACTGTGTCTATGCACGACATGAATGTCATGACAGAAATGCATTAAAGATTTTTTTAACTCTATTAAACAGGAGAAAACATTATGAGTACATATAAGAAAATATTGTTAGGTATTACTACCGCAATCAGTTTATCCGTTAGCTCAGCCGTTCTGGCTGATGGTGTAGAAACTGTTTTGAATCCGGGTAGTGCGACGAATAAAGAGCATTCATTACGCAATAACATTTTAAAGCGTATTAAAAATCCGGTAACGATCCAGGATCATGTCATTAATTTCCAGATCGATTACAAGGAAAAACACGCTAACAACGACAAAGAGATTGCAGCAACAGACGAACTTGCTGTAAGCGGCTGGCGTAAAAACCTGGGTAACCCGGTAAAAATCTGACCTCCATTCAAACAGGCTAATCCATAGGGATTTGACTTAGCCTGTTTTGAATTAAACCTGACAGGAAATAAACATGTCTACCAATCGTTACGCTGAATGCATTGATGAACTTGACCAAAAATATAAAGAACAATTCTTTAATCAGTATGGTGAGTTTGATTTAGTAGTTCTGTATTCCGGATTGATAGACATCAACCTGTATACAACTGAAACAATTTCTGTAACAACAAATCAGA
>JBNLAL010000360.1:0-1945 GCA_050302115.1 Gammaproteobacteria bacterium
GATGAGAATATTTAACAGAATAAAACGCATCTTGGTTTATCCAATTCCTGACCTTTTTATTGTTTATTTAGCTGTTAATAGAATAATTTCAAGTTTTTTTTAAAAAATCAAGCTATATCTATGTTTTTAAAGATTAATATTATATTAATCAGTAATATTTATTATGAAAAACAGCAGAAAAAGACCGATTAAATCTGACTTAAAATTGATTCGCCACGGGCTGACTGTCCAAAGAGCTCAACTTCTCTCCCCTCACCTGCATGGTTTATGGAAATAAGAATATCTGACGGAGGAAGAACACCTGCACCCTGCTCCGGCCATTCAAATAAACAAACAGACTGCGGTTCGCAATAATCCCGAATACCCATCGCTTCGAGCTCTTCCGGATCATTCAGGCGATACAGGTCAAAATGATATATCTCTTTGTTATTTAAGGAATAATTTTCAACCAGCGTATAGGTAGGACTTTTCACATTTCCGCTATGTCCCAGGCCACGTAATAGACCTCGAACCAGGGTTGTTTTACCAGCACCCAACTCACCTTTTAAATAGATTGTTTCCCCACCTTCCAATCTTGTGGCCAACCTGGCACCCAATGCCTCCATGTCGGAAGCGTCTTTGATAAAAGAAGACATGGATTATGGGTTCACTAACTTGCGCAGATATGGCATTAAATCGAGTGCCAACAAACCACGTTCACCATCAATGGCAGCACGATCCGCCGCATGGGCATGTATACACACCCCAAGCTTGGTTGCGGTATCGATATCTATCCCCTGGGCAATTAGTCCGGCTATAACCCCGGTCAATACATCTCCCATTCCACCGGATGACATTCCGGGGTTGCCCGCATCACAGATTGAAACATGTCCTTCTGTATCTGCTACCAAAGTACCACTACCTTTTAAAACAACAGGCCCCTGAAAATTTACTTTTAAATCGAGCATAGCCTGAAAACGGTTGGTCTGGATTGTCTTTGAATCCGTATTAATCAAACGGGATGCCTCACCAGGATGCGGAGTGATAACCCAGTTTTTTGACGTCTTGTGTGCTTCAGCCAGCAAAGTTAAAGCGTCCGCATCAATCACTAGCGGCAGATCAGACTCGATTGCCGCAACGAATAATTGCTTTGCCCAATCAGAATGACCCAGACCCGGGCCAATTGCGATCACATCAGCATGATGAATTAATGGTTCAAGTTCATCCATGGTCTCTACACCATGCGACATGAGTTCAGGACGTGCCAGACTTAAAACGCTGGCATGTGATGATCGCGTTGCAATACTCACTAAACCGGCACCGACCCTGGCTGCGGCCTCGGCCGCCATACGTGCCGCACCGATATAACCGCGATCTCCACCAATGACCAGCACATGGCCAAAATTACCTTTATGCGAATTACGTTTCCTGGGCTTCAAATGTTGAGACAATCTCTCCATGACTAAACGAGAAGCAGAAAATTCTCCCAATAGCGTGTATGTTTCGGAAGGGACATCCAGATCATTAAATTTTATGATGCCGGAATACTCCGGACCGTCTCCGGTAAACATGCCCTTTTTCAAACCTATAAAAGTTGTCGTTAAGTTTGCTTTTATAGCGATATTCATCATATGTCCGGTATTCGCATTTAAACCGGAAGGTATATCAATCGATAACACATAACTACGCATATCATTGATAGCTTCAATTGCATCATAAAAAGGACTGGCGACATCTCTATCGAGACCAGTCCCAAAGATCGCATCAACCACAACATTGGCTTTACTGTTCTTCAGTGCGTCTTTAGTAAATGGAACAGGTTCAATATTGCATGCCAGAAGATACTTGTATGCAGTCGCTGCATCACCACTTAACTTGTTTGGATCGGTGAGATATAAAACAGCCACGTCCTTGCCGTCTTCTTTTGCCAGTCCCGCCAAAACATATCCATCACCTGCATTGTTTC
>JBNLAL010000361.1:0-1945 GCA_050302115.1 Gammaproteobacteria bacterium
AATACGTGAAGTGGGTGTCATCGTTATCATTGTCTGGTTTCTGGTGCGTTTTATATCCAGTGCAGAAAAAATAATTCTTAAAAAGAAAAAGAAACAAGGTGAAGACTTTGATGAAACCACTGCTGATGCGGTTGCAAAATTATTGCGTGTCTCCGTAATTATTACCGGTGGTTTGGTTATATTACAGACTTTGGGTTATAGCATTTCTGGTGTGCTTGCCTTTGGCGGTATTGGCGGTATCGCAGTTGGTTTTGCTGCACGTGATCTGTTGGCCAATTTTTTTGGTGGATTGACTATCTATATGGATCGGCCGTTTGATGTTGGCGACTGGATACGATCACCTGATAGGGAGATTGAAGGTTCTGTAGAAAAAATTGGCTGGCGTTTAACGACTATACGCACCTTTGATAAAAGACCGTTATATATCCCCAACTCGGTTTTTACGACGATTGCAGTTGAAAACCCGTCGCGAATGACCAACCGACGTATCAAGGAAACGATAGGTATTCGCTATGACGATGCCAGCAAGATGCGTGAGATCATTACTGACGTTAAAGAGATGCTTAAACAACACGAAGATATCGATACCGATCAAACATTAATTGTAAACTTTAATGAGTTCGCTGCTTCATCGCTAAACTTTTTTATCTATACCTTTACCAAGACCACCAACTGGATAGAGTTTCATAAGGTGAAAGAAGATGTCCTGTTAAAAATCATTGATATTATCGAGGCACGTGGTGCAGAGTGTGCTTTTCCGACCTCTACCATTCATATTCCGGAAATGGTGAAAATTGATAATAGCGAAGGTAACTGATTGATTGCAATAAGTTAAATTACACATTCAGGCTTTTCACGCAGTCTTTTTAAAGTTTTAATTGCCTTATGTCGATAGTGTTTCTATCAGTTTAAAAACTGACAGGGACTCTAGCATGCTAAAAAAATTTCATGGTCTTAATCTGGGGCAGCAGTTTGCTATTTTGAGTAGCATTGCAGTTATATCCATAACGTTACTTGCCGTTGTGGCCCTGAATTTCTTTGGCACATTCGATGATATCCTGTTTCATATTTTTCTTTGGCCAGTGTGTATTTTGCTGGGTTATGTACTCAATAAAATAATTGCTACCTATTTATTAAATCCATTAAACCAGTTGCATGACCATCTTGCCTTAATTGAGCAAGGGAACCTTAAGCATGAGTTTGTTTTGCCCAGGATGCTGGATGAAATAGCAGAAGAAGATATATACACGCATAGAGAACAACAACGCGTAGAAGTTGAAAAGCTGGCAAAACATTTTCAAGATTCGTTTAATACAACTTTTACAATTAATAATGATAAAACTGTTCAACTGGGAAACATTTCTGTGCCCGAACTTTGGTCCGGATCTGAGCAATTGTGTGGTAATGATGATGTGCTGGATGTTTTCACAAAAGATACTGGTGCAGTAGTAACAATATTTATAAAAATTGAGCATGAATTTATTCGCGTAGCGACAACATTGGAAAACTCCGAGGGTAAACGTGTTGTTGGCAGCCCCCTGGGTATCTTTCATCCTGCTTATCAGTTTTTAAATGAGGGCCGTGAATATTTTGGACCTGCTCAATTATTTGGAAAAAATTATGCTACAAAATATATTCCTGTACGTGATTCTGCAGATGAGATTGTTGCTGCCTTGTTTGTTGGTGTGGCACCTATGGAATCCGGTGTTAAAAACCAGATAGTCAGAATGGCAATCAAGATGAATGCCTTAATCGTTAAATATGAAGCCCTGCTGTCACGGATAAAGGATTCCTCTGAAGTATCTGGCGAAAGTGCTAATCAATTAAATATGAATATTGAACGAACCAGTGAGCTTGCCGAGAATCAGAAAACCAAGGCGGATATGGCCGTGCAGATCATGCAGGAGATGCATACACGTGCGGATAATCTTTATGAAAACTCGAT
>JBNLAL010000362.1:0-1945 GCA_050302115.1 Gammaproteobacteria bacterium
CCGTTTCCAATGGATCCGGCAACTCAGGAGGTTCGGGCACAGGCTCCAGACCACCGGGGTTGGTATTACCAGCATAAAGCGCTGACGAAACAAAAAATAATCCAAAAATTAGTAAAAGCCTTTTCATTTTTATTCCTGTCCTTTACAGGTATAGAGTTCTTACTTTACCACCTCACCTTATTCAGATGAAGTATCTCATTGATATTGCTTATCATGCCTTTTAGACAGACAAAATTGCCAGAGGTTTTTTTCAGTGAAGCTGGCATAATTCACATTCTCAATAATAAATCTTCTATAAAGAATTAAACCATATGTCTGAACATACCATGGTGCTTGTTGACGGTTCCTATTACCTGTTTCGTGCCTACCATGCTATCCGCAACCTGAGCAACCCTCAAGGCGAACCCACCGGGGCAATTTATGGTGTTATTAATATGATTAAAAAACACCTTACAGAAGGGGGGCCAGATTATTTTGCCATAATCTTTGATGCCAAAGGCGATACGTTCCGTAACGAACTTTATGCCGAATATAAGGCCAATCGTCCGCCGATGCCTGACGACCTTGCCTGCCAAATTCAACCCTTACACGACATCATCCGAGCTATGGGCATTCCCTTATTAATCATTGAAGGAGTCGAGGCCGACGATGTCATCGCCACCTTGTCTCGACAAGCTGCTGCACAAGGAATTAAAACCATTGTTTCTACCGGAGATAAAGATCTGGCCCAAATGGTCAACGACAAAATTCACCTGATTAATACCATGAACGATGTCTATCTCGATCCGGCCGGTGTTGAAAACAAATTTGGCGTACCTCCCGAACGTATCATCGATTACCTAACCTTGATCGGAGACAATGTTGACAATATTCCCGGCGTACCCAAAGTTGGGCCGAAAACTGCTGTGAAGTGGTTAACTGAATATGGTTCGCTGGATGAGATCGTTAAACATGCCGATGAAATTAAGGGCAAGGTTGGTGAGTACCTACGCGAATTCATTCCTAAAATTCCATTATCACGTGAATTGATCACACTTAAATACGATGTCGACCTGGAATTTGGCCCGGAAGAGCTCGTTATAAAAAGCCCGGATAATGATGCATTAAGGAAGATGTTCAAATACTGGAATTTTCGCACCTGGCTTTCCCAGATTGAGGAAAACAACAATCACCTGCCTGTCGTAACCAGTAACACCAATGAGAATATTGACGAACCCGAATACGAAACCATTTTTAAAAATGAACGCCTGGACAAGTGGATCGACAAGCTTAATAAGGCAGATTTAATTTCTATTGATACTGAAACAACCAGCCTGGATTATATGCAGGCAAGAATCGTCGGTATCTCTTTCTCTATTGAAAAGAACCATGCAGCCTATGTCCCATTGGCACATGATTATAGTGATGTGCCGGAACAGCTGTCACTTGAGGAAACATTAAAAAAACTAAAACCGATCTTCGAAGATGAAAATAAACATAAAATAGGACAAAACCTGAAATACGACCTGGAAGTCTTTGCCAATCACGAAATTGATCTAAAAGGGATACAGCACGACACCATGCTGGAATCGTATGTATTAAACAGTACGGGCAGTCGTCATGACATGGACTCTCTCGCGTTAAATTATTTAAATATTGAAACCATCCATTACGAAGATGTCGCTGGCAAAGGCGCGAAGCAAATCCCTTTCAGTCAGGTGCGGATTGAAGAGGCCACACCGTATGCTGCTGAAGACGCCGAAATCGTTTTAAAACTTCATTCGGTTTTATCCAAGGAATTAAACAAAGAAAAATCGCTGGAAAAAGTCTATCAAACGATAGAAATGCCTTTATTAAAAATTCTGGGCAAGGTTGAACGAAACGGTGTTGTCATAGATGCAACCATGCTAATGGATCAGGCGCATGATTTAAAAGCACGCATGCAGGAGATAGAAACAGAGGCCCA
>JBNLAL010000363.1:0-1943 GCA_050302115.1 Gammaproteobacteria bacterium
CCCGTGTCACCAATGTAACGAAAGAAGGTGCCCAGTGGTCCGTCATTATTAAATGACAAAGACAGGGTACAGATTGCGCCGTTGGCCGCTTTAAGTTGAATACTCATATCCATCGCGATACCCAGTTCCGGATGTTTAGGGCCTTGTATGCCATGCGCTTCCACAATCGGACTGCCACACATATAGGCAAACAGATCAATCGTATGCGCAGAGTGATGCCATAATAAATGGTCTGTCCATGTACGCGGTTCACCCAATGCATTCAGATTGCTACGACGAAAGAAATAGGTCTGTACATCCAGTTGTTGGATATTGAATTCACCCGACTGAATCTTTTTATAGACCCATTGATGGCTAGGATTAAATCGACGTGTATGCCCGCACATGGCAACCAGTCCCGTTTCTTTTTGTAAGGCAACCAGGGCTTCTGCATCAGCAAGATTGTCAGCCATAGGGATCTCAACTTCTACATGTTTCCCTGCTTGCAGACATTGCATGGCTTGCTCTGCATGGATAGGTGTTGGCGTACAAAGGATAACTGCATCAACATCTGGACGTTCCAGTGCTTCTTCAAGTTTGGTTGTGGTATGTTCGATGCCATATTTTTCAGAAAGATCACGAAGCTTGTCTTCTTCCGGACTAATTAAAGATACGACCTCTGCACCATCTATGTTTTTTAGGCCATCCAGGTGTTTAATACCAAACGCACCCGCACCGGCCAGTGCTATGTTAATTGTTTTACTACTCATCAAAATGGTTCTCCAAAATCAAATGTCCTACCGCAGTGTTAGATGCCGGGACATGATAAAAGCGATGTTTAACTTCGGGTAAAGCCCCCCCTGCAAGATCGCTCATAGCGCCACGGGCGATTAACCACATGACCAGTTCAATTCCTTCTGAACCAGCTTCTCTGACATAATCAATGTGCGGCATCTGTGAAAGACTTTCAGGATCCTTGATTAAACGATCAAGAAAGGCATTGTCCCATTCACGGTTAATCAGACCAGCACGTGGACCTTGTAATTGATGACTCATGCCGCCGGTTCCCCAAATCTGCACATTCAGATCTTCGTCAAATAACTCTACCGCCTTACGAATGGCTTTTCCTAACTCAAGACAACGTCGGCCCGAAGGAACCGGGTAATGGACAACATTGACAGCAAAAGGAATAACACGGCAAGGCCATACATCCGGTTGACCACACAAGAGAGAAAGTGGAACAGTCAGGCCATGATCAACATCCATCTTGTTTGCTATAGTCAGATCAAAATCATCTTGTATGACTGATTGTGCAATATGTGATGCCAGTTCCGGATGTCCCTTAACGGTCGGTACCGGACGGGGGCCCCAACCTTCATCTGCCGGTGCAAAACTTTCAGCCATACCAATTGCAAAGGTTGGAATCAGTTCCAGACTAAAGGTCGTTGCATGATCGTTATAGACCAGGAAGATGACATCAGGGCGGTTCTCTTCCATCCATTGTTTGGAATACTCATAACCGGAAAATACTTTTTGCCAATACGGTTCTTCAGTTTTGCCTAAATCAAGTGCTGCACCAATGGCAGGTACATGTGATGTATAAACAGATGCAGTGATACGTGCCATTAGTTGCTTCCCCTTGTCTTTTTATTAGCCTGGCCTTGTGGTTGGTTCTGTGGTTGAGCATCACCATCTTCTCCAGGATAACGGTTGCCTTCAGGCGAACGACCGCCATTGATCATCATGTCCCGGTATTCTTCTTCAGTCATACCGGTCATGCTGCCGGCCAATTGCTGGAAACTTTTCCCATCTGTTGCGCCCAGTTTTGCCAGGAAATAAATATTGCCGCCGGTACGCATACACCAGTTCAAATCTCTTGCCTGAATGGCATCCTTTTGTTCTTCCGTCATAGGCCATTCATCCAGGTAAGCGCGTTCATTGGCCAGAAACCGTTCCCGGTTCTC
>JBNLAL010000364.1:0-1932 GCA_050302115.1 Gammaproteobacteria bacterium
TTGGTGGCGTGTGCACCGGCGCCGGGGTCGGACCGGACGCCATAGACTACGTGCTTGGTATCACCAAGGCATACGTCACCCGGGTCGGCGGCGGCCCGTTCCCGACCGAGTTGTTCGACGAGGCCTTCTTTTTCGGCACCGGTGAAACCCATTGCCAGGAAACACAGATCGGCTTTCAGTTTTTCGGTACTGCCCGGGACTTCATTGAACATGATGCGGCCTGCTTCGCGTTGCATCTCGACCTTAACGATTTCCAGTTCCTTCAGCTTGCCGTTGTCATCGCCAATGAAACGTTTGGTTTGTACGGAATAAAGACGTTCGCCCCCTTCTTCGTGTGCGGACGCGGTACGGAAGATGAACGGCCATTCCGGCCAGGGGTTATCGGTGAACGTGTTTCCGGTGGACGTGGCATGATCTCTAACGAGGTCACGGACGCCGCACCTTGTCGGTGTGCGGTACCGATACAGTCGGCACCGGTATCACCACCACCAATGATGATCACGTGTTTGTCTTTGGCATCGATCTGTTCTTCGACAGGAATGTCGTCACCCATGCGTAAACGATTACTCAACGGCAGGTATTCCATCGCCTGATAGACGCCTGTTAATTCACGACCGGGTATCGGCAGGTCGCGACGGGCGCTGGCACCACCACACAGGATCAATGCATCAAATTCTTTTTTCAGTTCGTTGGCATCGATATCCACACCGATATGACTATTCGGTTTGAAGACCACGCCTTCGGCTTCCATTTGTTCCATACGGCGATCGAGGACGCGTTTTTCCATCTTGAATTCAGGGATACCGTAACGCATTAAACCGCCGATACGATCGTCTCTTTCAAACAGGGTCACATCATGACCGGCGCGCGCCAGTTGTTGTGCCGCGGCCATACCGGCAGGACCTGATCCAACAATGCCGACCTTCTTGCCGGTTTTCTTTTCCGGTGGTTGCGGTTTAATCCAGCCATTTTCCCAGGCCTTATCGATGATCGATAATTCCACGGCCTTGATCGTGACCGGATCATCATTGATACCGAGTACGCAGGAACCTTCGCAAGGTGCCGGACACAAGGTACCGGTGAATTCAGGAAAGTTATTCGTGGCATGCAGTCGTTTGATCGCCGCCTGCCATTGATCGCGGTAAACAAGATCGTTCCAGTCCGGGATTAAATTACCTAATGGACAACCGTTATGACAAAACGGAATACCGCAATCCATACAACGTGCGGCCTGTTCCTTTAACGGTTCAACCGGCCACGGTTGCATGACCTGTTTCCAGTCTTTCTTACGTTCCTCTACCGGACGGTAAGGTTGTTTTGCTCTTGGGTATTCAAGGAACCCTGTTGGTTTAGCCATGTGCTGCCTCCATCACTGCTTCATCTTCCGGCATACCTGTTTCTCGCGCTTTCTTGATAGCGGCAAGCACACGCTTGTAATCTTTAGGCATGACTTTTACAAATTTATTAATCGTGTTGTCCCAGTCGTCGAGTAATCGTTGGGCAACGGTACTTTGTGTGTATTGAACGTGGTTGCTCAATAAGGTTTTGACTGTACCGATGTCTTCTTCATCTTCAATACGATCCAGATCGACCATGGCGGTATTACAACGGATTTCGAAGTCACCCTGTTCATCAAGCACGTAAGCAATACCACCGGACATACCGGCAGCAAAGTTACGACCGGTTTTACCGATGATGACGACACGACCACCGGTCATGTATTCACAACCGTGATCACCGACACCTTCAACCACGGTACTGACACCACTGTTACGTACACAGAAACGTTCACCGGCAATACCACGGAAGTAGGCCTCACCTTGTGTTGCACCGTAAAGCACAACGTTACCGACCAGGATGTTTTCTTCCGGTACGAAGGTAGAGTGACGTGGTGGATACACAATGATCTTGCCACCGGACAGGCCTTTACCA
>JBNLAL010000365.1:0-1905 GCA_050302115.1 Gammaproteobacteria bacterium
AAACACTAATAACCCTGTCAACCGAGTCTTTAACCCTTGCTGTTGGAGTTGTAAAAGCAGCCAATACTGAAGATGAGAGGACAAGAAAAAATAAAAAATAAGCGCATTTTTTTATCATTTGTGTTTATTCCACATTCCTTTTTTTATTGTCTATCCTACCTTGTTAATATCAGCTTGCCAAAGTTTACGTCATCTATTTACGACACTATATACAGTGTTTTTACGAATATAACTCCACAATATCATCTTTATCGGCCGATACCAGCTGAATTTTAACCACCCTATCTTGTTGATTTTTATATTATTTTTATTCGGATTATGTGATGTATCTCACAGAAAACAAGCATAAATATGCCTATTATTTTCTATCGGTATATCACTTGCTATATCAATTATAAAAACATTAAAGGGATCAAGAAATGAACGTTTATCAATGCTGGTACCGCGGACTAAGCGGTTATTGCTGCCGAGGTCATAATTCAAGATGGATGTTTGTTCCTGAGCTGGGACAACCCAATAATCGAATTCATAAACATGTATCGTTACATGATCTGGTCTTCGATAATCCATTTGCAAAAAAATTTGAATTAAGACTTGAGCAAAGTCTGGAGCAAAAAAGAACCAGTCTTTTCTTCTTCTTGAAAGACCTGTTTTTTCCACCCAGAAAACCAAACACGGTTGGCGGTCTCCTTTTCGCTTATATTTAGAACCTGGTTTATTGAATTCTTAAACTGCTCCATTTCGAGTACAATGCATGAGTCGTTTTAACATGCTCATGCTTCTATGGATCAGAAAAAAATTATTCTACTGACAGGCTTTGCCATTATTGTTGCCTGTTTTTTTCTGTTCGATATTAATCAATATCTCAATCTTGAATACCTCAAGTCACGCCAGTCGGATATCAACACCTACTATACGGCGAACCCGATAAAAACCGGCCTGTATTTTTTCATCACCTATATTCTCGTAACAGCAGTGTCTCTTCCCGGCGCAGGTATTATGACCCTGGCGGGAGGTGCTATATTTGGTGTTCTCTGGGGAACGATACTGGTTTCATTTGCCTCAGTGATTGGTGCAACAATTGCCTTTTTGATAGCACGTTATCTGTTCCATGATTACATTCAACAACGCTTCAGCCATCGTCTGGTAAAAATAAATAAAGGGGTCAGGGAGGAAGGCGACCTTTATCTGTTTACAATACGTCTGGTACCGATTTTTCCATTTTTTATTGTTAACAGTGTCATGGCCTTAACCCCGATAAAAACATTAAACTTCGCCATTATCAGCCAAATAGGCATGTTATTACCCACCATCATTTTTGTTAATGCCGGTACACAATTGGCTAAAATCGAATCACCGGGTGATGTTTTATCACTCGAACTCCTGTTTTCGTTTCTTCTCCTGGGCTTGTTTCCATTTATTGCAAAAAAAGCTTTGATATACATACGTAAAACACACCACGAAAGCCTCGATGTGATTGAGGACGATGATGATGACGAAACCGAAACAGTTTGATCGGAATCTGATTGTTATTGGTGCCGGCTCAGCCGGACTGGTCTCTGCCTACATTGCAGCAGCATTAAACGCTAAAGTTACTCTCATAGAAAAAAACAAAATGGGTGGTGATTGCCTGAATACGGGTTGCATCCCTTCCAAAGCATTTATTAAATCTGCCAGGATTGCTGATAATGTTAAACACGCAGGCGAATACGGTGTCCATGTTTCTGATTACAAAATTGATTTTGAAAAAGTTATGCAACGTGTGCAATCTGTCATTAAGAAGGTTGAACCGCATGATTCTGTCGAACGTTATGAAGAACTCGGTGTGGAATGTCTTCAAGGTGAAGCCCGTATAACCTCACCCTGGTCGGTTGAGGTAAATGGAAAAACATTAACTAGCAAAGC
>JBNLAL010000366.1:0-1889 GCA_050302115.1 Gammaproteobacteria bacterium
GTTTTGTATTTCTCATTTTCAAATTGAATATCACCCTTGGTTAAATTTTTTCTGGCCTCTTTTAATTCATTTTTTTGAGCTGGAAAATTGTCTTTATTAAAATTCATGTTTCCCTGAGAATATAGAACAGGGGCTGTAAACAAAATTGCAACTGTAAAGAATACTTTTATTGACATGGCATTAGACATTAAAATTTAGAACCATTTATGCACCAGTAGCTAAAAGCCACAAAACTACCAAGCATCTCTTCGTCTTGTTCGACGATAAAGGGGTGCTTTTTTTGTCACCGAATAAGGCAACTGATATTGAAGCATTATGTTTTGAGAACCGCTTGATACCATCGCAATTTCAGAAAGGCTTACCTGGTAACTGTACCCGATCGATAATTTTTTAAGTATGACACCCAACCCGGCAATGATGCTTTCATTGGTATTGTATCCTGCCTGCACCCAAACGTGCCGGTTCCAATCCAGGACTACATCAATTTCGCCCTGGTGTATTCCTTTGTCGGTGTATTCGTAAAGTAATGAGGGTTGAAGCCGCCAAATGTCGTCTGTGAAATAAAAATCGTATGAAGCCATGACAAATGCCGTCTGTAAAAATTTATTTTCCTGGGTGGAATATAACAAAGGGCTCGACAGGTTTACAGTCAACTCTTTCCAAACATAGTTAACGCCAAAACCAACATTGAACATAGCCTCATCAAAATTGTTTGAAGTCAAAGCAGGATCGTTCAGATTATTCATAATTACATCGCCCATACTTATTTTATTTTGCAATATGCCAGCCGAAATACCCATTGCCAGGTTATGATCTTTTGAAAAAGCAATTCTGTAGGAATAGTTAAGATCCAACGAAAGTCGCCTGAATATCCCGGATTTAAGGTTTGCCGCTTTAAGGCCCAGTCCCATCGATCTGGTAATTAATCCGTGTATGCCAAAAACAGAGTATTCTGGTGCATCTTTGAATCCTGTCCAGCTATCTCTGTAATCAATAAAGGCAGTAACATTGTTAAAGAGACCAGTTGCCGCAGGGTTAAAAATATAAGGATTGTTAATCTTGAAATTATTCTCAGGAATTTGTTGAGCCATTAAGCTATTTTGTAGCAATAAACCTGATAGTATAAAAATAACTTTAATATATCTAGTTTTCATTTTTTTTGAGATTGGAAATTAGAACTTAGAACTTGGGAAATTAATATTAGAGATTTTACCTGATTAAAGAAATAGACCCTTTGTGCATACAACTTGAACACTCAGGGCATTTTACTACGTATAGATAAGTGCCTATGGGTACCGGACTGTTGTTGTGCCTTCCATCCCAATCATTTTTGTAGCCAACGCTGTGATAAACCAGGTTTCCGTTTATATTATAGATATAAAAGTCGCAGTTTCTGTATATTTCGTTGTTGTCGACTTCCCAATAATCATTAATGCCGTCACTGTTTGGAGAAAAGGTGTTGGCTGCTGAGAAATTTGCAATATCTCCGGCATAAACAATTACAGTGTACGTAGTACTATCCAAATCATTGACAGCGTGAATATTATATTCAACAGGGATTGAAAAATTTTGCTCGGAAACGCCACTTAATTGCACAAAGTTATTGACACTGGCATTGGCGTATTCGGAAAGTTCGAATTCCGGAACCAGTGTAGAAAGATCTGTCCCGGCAGGCATAATCACGGTGACCTTGTTGTCAATAATATGAGTCTCGGCACTTTGCCCGTCAATGGTAAACGATATCATTTCAGATTCTACGGGAATTTTCTCGTTTGACCAAACAAAAGGCGCTGTGGCCAAGCCCAAATGCGCATTCGTTTCAAATTCTGTTGTTGTTAGCGCATCAACTACTTTATCAGTACTGGCATCGTAAAGTTTAAAACTTACCG
>JBNLAL010000367.1:0-1884 GCA_050302115.1 Gammaproteobacteria bacterium
CTCCTCGACCTTTTTCTGGGCCCGTTCGATCGACTTGGAAACCATGCTGTGCTGAATGACCTCTCCTTCCTTAAGTCCCATTCGGTCCATAAGACCTGCGATCCGTTCCGAACCGAAAAGACGCATCAGGTTATCCTCAAGTGAAACGAAGAACTGTGAGCTACCCGGGTCTCCCTGACGACCGGCACGACCACGCAACTGACGGTCAACCCTTCTGGAATCGTGTCGTTCAGTACCAATAATCGCTAAACCGCCTGCGTTTTTTACTTCTGCCGATAGCTTAATGTCGGTACCGCGACCTGCCATGTTGGTTGCAATAGTAACCATCCCTGATCTACCAGCCTCAGCAACAATTTCAGCTTCCCGGGCATGTAATTTCGCATTTAACACATTGTGTTTTATGCCTTTCATTTTTAACATGCGGCTTAATAACTCTGAAATCTCGACAGAAGTTGTACCAACCAAAACTGGGCGACCAACTTTATTTAAATTAACAATTTCATCGCTTACTGCATTATATTTTTCGCGTTTGGTTTTAAATACCAAATCTTCTCTGTCATCTCTGACAATGGGTTTATTTGTTGGTATTACAACAACCTCCAGTTTATAGATGTCCCAGAATTCGCCTGCTTCAGTTTCAGCTGTACCAGTCATACCTGCCAACTTATGGTACATTCTGAAATAGTTTTGTAGCGTAATGGTTGCAAAAGTTTGAGTAGCAGCTTCAACTTTCACCTGTTCTTTTGCTTCAATTGCCTGGTGTAACCCATCGGAATAACGACGACCTTCCATAATACGTCCTGTTTGCTCATCAACAATTTTTACTTTATTGTCAATTACAACATATTCCACATCGCGTTCGAACATGGTGTAAGCCTTAAGCAACTGGTTGATAGTATGAACACGTTCTGATTTTACCGAATAATCCTGAAGCAATGAATCTTTCTTCTCCAGCAATTCTTCATGTTTTAAACCTGAATTTTCAAGTTCAGCCATTCTACCTCCCATATCAGGCATTACAAAGAATTCCGGATCATCAAAGCCTTGTGAAATCAAATCAATTCCCTTATCTGTTAATTCAACTGAGTTTTGTTTTTCCTCAATAATAAAATAAAGCGGATCAGTTACTATATGCATATTCTTATTGTTTTCCTGCATATAGAAATTTTCCGTTTTCTGCATTGTTGCTTTTACACCTTCCTCGCTAAGAAATTTGATTATCGATTTATTTTTTGGTAAGCCTTTATGTGCTCTTAGAAGCAGCAGACCACCTTCTTTTAATTCATCATTGGTTGCATTTTCTTTATTGAGTAATTTTTTAGCATCATTAAAAATCTGGTTTACCAATTCACGTTGTGCTTTATAAAGTCGTTCAACATAAACCTTCAGTTCTTCGAATTGCTGATCGTCACCTTTTGGCACAGGACCGGAAATAATCAATGGAGTACGGGCATCATCAATCAATACCGAGTCAACTTCATCAACAATTGCATAGTGATGTTTACGCTGAACAAGGTCTTCAGGATTAATGGCCATGTTATCCCTAAGGTAATCGAAACCGAACTCATTATTTGTTCCAAAAGTGATATCAGCATTATATGCTTTCCTTCTTTCTTCGGAGTTCGGCTTGTGTTTATCAATACAATCTACCGATAAACCATGAAACTCATAAATTGGCCCCATCCATTCCGCATCACGTTTCGACAGGTAATCGTTAACGGTTACAATATGTACACCTCTTCGCGCCAGTGCATTCAGAAAAACGGGCAATGTCGCTACCAACGTTTTTCCTTCACCGGTTGCCATTTCCGCAATGTTACCCTGGTGGAGCACAATACCTCCAATGAGCTGAACATCATAATGGATCATATCCCACTCAATCTC
>JBNLAL010000368.1:0-1881 GCA_050302115.1 Gammaproteobacteria bacterium
ATTCAATTTGTCCGTCGATCAAGGCCACATCCGTTGACGTGCCCCCCATATCAAAGGTTAATAATTTTTCCCGTCCCAGTTGCTTGCTCAGGAAATGTGCCGCCGTCAAACCACCTGCCGGACCAGACAATAATAAGTGCACGGCTTCCTGGCCTGCCTGTTCTGCATCGCAGGTGTTACCTGAACTACGCATAATAGATAAGTGTCTTGTATCCAGTTTATCCCGTAATCGTTGCAGATAACCCTGCATTAACGGACCGACGTAAGCATTTAACCAGGTCGTTATGCCACGTTCGTATTCACGATAAACAGGTAATACCTTTGATGAACAAGAGACAAAAATCTCTTTGGGTATTGCGTTTGCAACCTGTTCTTCATGTTTTGCGTCCAGATAAGAAAATAGAAAGTTAATCGCGACAGCCTGTGGTTCAATATCTTCAATCTTCCCGAGTAACTCTTCGATATCTGCTTCGGTTAACGGTTCAAGCACTTCTCCCTGTGAGTTAATGCGCCCCCCTGTTTCAAGGCAGAGCTCAACCGGGACTGGCGGAGCAACGGGAACAGGACTCAGGTTATACAGCTCTTTTCTTGCCTGTCGTCCAATCGTTAATACATCTTTAAAACCGCGATTACTTATATAAACTGTTTTAGCTCCTTTACCTTCCAACACAGCATTGGTAGCAACGGTAGAACCATGAATAACGGCAACATCATCTGACAATGTCATATTCATTTCATGGAGCCCTTGTAATATGGCACGTTCAGGCGCATCCGGGCTGGATAGAACTTTATGTGTTCTGATGGTCTTACCATCAAAATAAACAAAATCGGTAAAAGTACCGCCAGTATCGATTCCTAAAAAATGCATTTAATCAAAGATAACTTGCAAGTTATAAAGTTATAAGAATAATAGCTGCGCAATGGAGAGTGAAATACTTATATCGGTAGAACAACTCTCACGTTACTACGGCCAGCAACTTGGCATAGAAAACGTGAGTTTCAACGTTCATCGAGGAGAAATCCTTGGTTTTCTTGGGCCCAATGGTGCAGGTAAATCGACGACCATGCAAATAATCTGCGGCATACTTGCTGCTAACCATGGTTCAGTCAGTATTGCAGGTCACGATATTAACGAAGCTCCGCAAAAGGCAAAACAACATATCGGATTCCTGCCTGAGCAACCGCCCTTATACACTGATTTAACGGTCGACGAATACTTAACTTATGCTGCAAAGCTACGCGGTATAAACAAACATGAGCTTGGTGATTCGGTAAAAGTCAGCAAACAGCGTTGCGGACTGGAAAATACCGGTGGTCGTTTAATCAATAATCTATCGAAAGGCTATAAACAACGTGTTGGAATTGCCCAGGCCATTATTCATTCACCTTCTGTAATCATACTGGATGAACCTACTTCCGGACTGGATCCGATTCAAATCAGGGAAATCAGGGATCTAATGCGTGAACTGGGAGAAGATCATAGCGTTATTCTCTCGACCCATATCCTTTCCGAAGTACAGAGCCTTTGTGATCGCGTTTTGATCATTAACCAGGGCAGTATTGTTCTCGATCAGTCATTATCTGATCTAAATAGCCATGTGGAGAAACCGGAAAATATTGAAATTGCTCTACATAATCCACCGGCTTTGGAAGATTTATTAACCATTGAAGGTGTCGCGTCCGCCGAGAGTATTAATGAAAACACCTTGCGCATTAACTTTAATAAAGATGTTGATGCCACAGACAAGATTGTTGAGAAAGCAGCAACGGATAACTGGGGGCTTTATAAACTTAATCCGGCAGACACATCGCTCGAAACCATATTTATGCGCCTGACCTACGGTGATGAATCGGCTGAAGAGAAAAACAACGATGAATAAC
>JBNLAL010000369.1:0-1860 GCA_050302115.1 Gammaproteobacteria bacterium
ATGATAAGGAAATTGGAAATTATATAATTCACGTCAATGCCCTGACCACAGATCAACTTCCAGCTGAAGTCGCCCGTGGCTACAATATCTCTCGAAGTAAAAACCGTGCCATGCTAAATGTCGCCGTTCGGGAAAAATCCGAAACAGGCGAAACGCCTGTGACAGCAAAAGTCGATATCGTTGTTAAAAACCTCAGCAACCAATTGAAAGATATTAAACTAAGGGAAATTGTCGAAGATGACCCGCTGGCTATTTATTATATTGGTGAAGTCCCGGTAAATAATGAAGAAACCCTGGTATTTGATCTTGATGTAATGCCGGCTGGTGCTAGTGAAGCTGCATTATTATCTTATCGCCAGCGCTTTTATACAGAGTAATAATTAATCTGTAGAATTATTTTCATTTAGTTTACGTTTTTCCCTGACGCGTTGAACAGCAGCAGCGATCTCATCCTGTCTGGATTGTAATGTTCCTCTTTCGTTATCTTTTTGAACAAGTTTATCCTGTCGCTGCCTGTTTTTTTCTTTTTCTCGCTGTTCCAGTCTATCCAGTTTATCCAGATAACGTTGGCGATTTTGTTTTGCCTCCCGCTCTCTTTTCCTGATGTCCCAGATTCGATGTTTGGCCTGCCGATACTCTTCAACAAGTGGTATATAGCTTGGACAGACATAGGAACAGCAACCGCATTCAATACAATCGAATAAACGATAATCTTCCAACCTGCCTGGATTGAATTCTTTCGAATACCAATGTAACTGTTGTGGTTGTAAGCTCGCGGGACAAACAGTTGCACACTCGTCACAGCGTATGCAATGAGACTCTTTTATATCTTTTACCTGTGTTTCAGCACCTGCAGCCAGTAAACAGTTTGTTGTTTTTATTACTGGCACCTTATCACTGAACAACTTGAATCCCATCATGGGTCCACCCATGATGAGATATTCAAACTGATCGTTATAACCGCCACTTTGTTCGATTAATTCAGCAATGGGAGTACCTATTAGCACATCAAGATTACCGGGTTCAGATATACCCGGGCCAGTCACCGTGACGATACGGCTAATTAACGGTTCAGCATCCATAATCGCTTTTTTCACAGCCATAGCCGTACCAACGTTATAACACACAACACCGATATCAACGGGCAAACCTTCTGCCGGCACTTCCAGACCTGTTATTGATTTTATCAGCTGCTTTTCACCTCCCGCGGGATAGAGACTGGAAACTTGTACTAATTGAATTTCCAGTTCGGTATATTGTTTAAGACCTTCCTGTAATATAGATATGGCCTCTGTCTTGTTATCTTCTATTGCAATGACACATTCATCTACCTGTAAGGCATGTGCGAGAATTTCAAAGCCTTTAATAATATCTTTTACATTGTTTCGAATTAACGCTTCGTCACAACTGATATAAGGTTCACATTCACAGGCATTTAAAATCAACAACTCAATATCCAACGTCAGGCCAGGTATCAGTTTTACGGCAGAAGGAAAACCGGCACCGCCCAGACCCACAATACCGGATTCAAAAATTCGCTGTTGTACCTGAATCGGATTTAAACTGTAATAATCATCTACAACGGTACGTTCTTCCAGCCACTTATCTTCTCCATCTGCTTCAATAACAATGCAATAAGATGTTACACCTGAAGGATTAGGGACAGGATGTTCAGCAATCTCTTTAACAACACCGGATGTACTCGCATGTATAGGTGCACTGACATAGCCATGCGGACTGGCTATAACCTGTCCTTTAAAAACCTTGTCACCCGGTTTAACAATCACCTCTGCCGGCAAACCGATATGCTGACGCAAGGGAATGGTAATTACTTCAGGTAGTTTTGCTTTCTTAACAGGG
>JBNLAL010000370.1:0-1780 GCA_050302115.1 Gammaproteobacteria bacterium
TCTCATCAGTTAAACCATCCTGCCCTGATAAGGTATAAGGATCCAGAGCAACATCGGTAATAACACCGAGTTCAGGACAGTATTCCTTTAATTTCCGAACAGCATTTTGTATCAAGCCATTAGGGTTCAAGGCCTCGGCTGCATCTTCACTTTTTTTCTCAATGGAAACGACAGGAAACAAGGCGATGGCAGGGATTCTCAGATCTTGCAGGATTTTGGCTTCTTCCAGTAATAGATCGGTACTCAAACGTTCAATGCCCGGCATGGATTCAACCGGTGCGCGTTTTCCTGAACCTTCTATAATGAACAGGGGATAAATAAGGTCGTCAACGGTAAGAGTGGACTCACGCATCAAACGACGTGAAAAATCATCACTTCGCATTCTTCTTGGGCGTAATGAAAGAAATGCCCCGGTTTTTTTGTTGCTGGCCATTGTCATTGAATTTGTTAATTGTATTGATGTCTACAGTTTAACGCATAATTGTCATTACGCTAAACCAGAATAAATAGCCCAGGGAACATGTTTCTTCAATTTCAACAATATTTTATTGCACATGAATCAGCTTTCAGGCTGTTTAGTTTTATTGTTATCTTAATGTTATTACTGATCGTAGAGATATTCTGGCCGCGACGTAAACCTGACGAAAATAACAACAGTAGGCGACTTAATAATGTGCTGTTATTACTGGTTAATTATTGGGCAGCACGATTACTGGTTCCACTGGCAACTTATCAAGTTGCCATTTATGTGTCGGAAAATAATATGGGTTTATTTAACCTTATCTCTGTTCCTCTTTTATTTAATGTTTTTATCACGGTCGTGATTTTTGCTTTACTTATATATATACAACATGTAGTTTTCCATAAGGTAAAATTATTATGGAATATTCATCGGGTGCATCATAGCGATCTGGCCTTTGATGTTACTACGGGCATTCGCTTTCATCCTTTTGAAATAGTGCTATCCATGTTTTATAAATTACTTGCAACCTTATTGTTGGGTCCTGCGGCATTTGCGATCATACTTTATGAAATTCTGTTAAATGCAATGGCATTGTTTACCCATAGTAATATTTATTTAAACAGTAAAGTCGATAAATATTTAAGAAAGATTATAGTGACGCCGGATATGCACCGCATACATCATTCGGTCGAGCAGAGTGAAACAGACAGTAATTATGGCAACATCTTTTCTTTCTGGGACAAACTTTTTAAAACTTATCATGCTGTACCTCGTGCAGGTTATAATGACCTGGTAATTGGTTTACAAGAGTTTCGTGATAAGTCTAATAGTCAGTTAGTACAATTATTAAAAACCCCTTTTATTAACAACAGGTGAGTTATGAATAAGGAAAACGCAGTATTGGAACGTTACACCGCTGGTGCCAATGAAAGGCAGGAGTCCTTATGTTGCCCGGTGGATTATCAATCACACTTGCTGGATATTTTGCCGGAGGAAATCATTGAAAAGGATTACGGTTGTGGCGATCCCTCGCGTTATGTCCGTGAAGGAGATGTCGTGCTGGATCTGGGTAGTGGAAGCGGCAAGATTTGTTACATGGCGGCACAGCTTGTAGGTGAAAAAGGGCAGGTTGTTGGTGTTGATATGAATGATTATATGTTGTCATTGGCACGTAAGTATCAAGCCGAAATGGCAGAGAGGATAGGTAGTGATCGCGTTCGTTTTTTAAAAGGAAAAATTCAGGACCTGGCATTGGATATTGACAGTATGAACGCGTGGTTGCATGAACATCCGGTAAGTAATGCACATGATCTTGCC
>JBNLAL010000371.1:0-1756 GCA_050302115.1 Gammaproteobacteria bacterium
ATAGCAGCAAATGATTTGAGACGGTTATTCAAATCGCCGTTGGCCTGGATCATATTGGCTGTTGTACAATTTTTACTAGCCATATTCTTCTACTTGTTGTTATCTCAATACATGCAACCTGCTTCAAGCGGGCAAGGACTGACTGCCGTTGTCGTCTCAGGTATGTATCAAATTGCGGGTGTTATCATGCTGCTGGTTTCTCCATTATTGACCATGCGCTTGATTACGGAAGAACGTCGTTTAGGAACAATAAAATTATTATATTCATCGCCGTTAAGTATTACCGAGCTGGTTCTCGGTAAATATATCGGCATTACTGCTTTTTATTGTTTGATGTTGGCAATGATCACATTAATGCCTGCATCCTTGATGCTTGGTACAAAACTGGACCTGGGTCAAATCGCTTCCGGTTTGATTGGTTTAATGTTGTTGATGTCAGCCTTTGCTTCAATCGGCTTGTTTATCTCTTCTCTCACTAATCAACCGGCAGTTGCCGCAATAAGTACTTTTGGCGTGTTATTTCTTTTATGGATCATCAATGCAGCAGGCACCAATGCCACGGAAGGAACGGCAGCAGTTTTCTCTTATCTGTCATTACTTAATCACTATAACAACCTGTTAAATGGTGTATTTAATTCGGCAGATGTTTTCTTTTACTTCATCGTCATTATATTTTTTATTATTTTGAGTATATGGCGACTCGACGCTGAAAGAACATACGGTTAAGCAGCCATGTTTATAACGTCAAAATCGCGCATGCAATCACGATTGAACAGTATTATTACCTTCATTCTGTTAATTGTTATTGTTGTTCTGCTTGGTTGGTTAAGTAACAAACATGTCTTTGAATATGACTGGACGGCCAGTGGACGTCATACCTTGTCACAAGCGAGTCGTGATCTATTGGCAAAAATGCCGGACCCGATAGAAGTCACTTCCTATGCCAGGGAAAATCAATTATTACGCGAAGCAATTAGAAAGTTTGTTGCGAAGTATCAACGTCACAAACCGAATATTACTTTACGTTTTGTAAACCCTGATGCCGTACCTGATGAAGTCCGGAACCTGGGCATAAATGTCGATGGTGAGATCATTGTGCGCTATCAGGGTCGTGGCGAGCATGTCCGTTCAGACAAGGAACAGATCTTTACGAATGCCTTGCAAAGACTGGCACGTAACCAGGAACGCTGGATCGCTTTTGTTGATGGACACGGTGAACGTGATGCATTAGGTGAAGCCAAT
This sequence comes from Gammaproteobacteria bacterium, assembly GCA_050302115.1. Lineage (GTDB taxonomy): Bacteria > Pseudomonadota > Gammaproteobacteria > Eutrophobiales > Eutrophobiaceae > JBNLAL01. The sequence continues at coordinate 1,243 of JBNLAL010000371.1, forward strand.
CATGATCTGGGCGTATGGGTAAAACAACTTTTCAACCAGGGCTACCGTGCTCAACCGATTAACCTGGGCGAAATCCATGATATTCCCGATAACACCAATGTGCTGGTTATAGCTGGTCCGCGTACCGACTTATTGCCGGGCGAAGTTGACCTGATTGCTGAATACGTAAAGAAAGGGGGCAACCTTCTCTGGTTGCATGATCCTGGTTCACTTCATGGACTTGATGCATTGACAAAGGAATTTGGGATCAAGTTTTACGACGGCCCCATTATTGATATTGCCGGACAAGTTATCGGGATTAATGATCCCAGCATAGCGCTAGTAACTGGCAGTTTATACCCTGCCCACCCGATTACAGAGGAATTTAATTTAACTACTTTATATCCTTTAGCTACGGCTATTGATGTTCAGGACTCGGACAAATGGCAGGCGAAGGCGTTTCTTAAGACCGGCGATCATACCTGGATTGAAACCTCTGAGCTGGAAGGTGGTATCGAGTTTAATGAAGATGCAG
>JBNLAL010000372.1:0-1746 GCA_050302115.1 Gammaproteobacteria bacterium
GGTATGTTTTAGCTACATTCCATTTTGAATCGGGATTGTCAAAATGATTAATTATTTGTCCCCAAAGAATCGTGGGAAACATAAGGACTGTAAAAATAATTATTGTTCTCATATCTTTATTTTGTTTGGTGTACGTTCTTCAACATTAGCCATAACGGCAGTCTGTCTAAAAACCCATTTCCATGGCGATATAATTGAGTTTTATAAAACGTTTTGAGAAGCGGTTTTTATAACAGGTTATTTTCATTGTATTTCTGAGTATTTGGTTTCTGAGGCTTAAAAATAGCTTAAAACGATCAAATATTGAACATAAATAAGAAAAAATACTTGCTAAGTATTGCTTCAACCTTTTCATACCCACAATATTGATGATTCTTCTGAGGTTGTATGCAGTCATTATAAATCCAAAATCGGCTTCGGCACGTTCGATGTACTTTTTTGTGATGATGTAATTAAATCCCCACTGACGCTTTATCGTTCCGTAAGGATGCTCTACTATTTGCTGTCGTTTGCGGTAGAGTTGCTTATTTTCTTTAATGCGATTTTTATTTCTGTCAACGTATTCCTGGAATTCGCTGCGCTGGATAGCTTTTCCGCATATCGCTTTTGAACATTCTGTCTTTGCCGGACACGTTTTGCATGCAGTTGTTGTGTAGCGTTTGAACCGGTAAGTCTTGGCCTGGTGCCATCTTCCGTTCGTCTTCATTATTTCCCCCTGTGGACAGGTATAGCAATCATTTGTTTTATCGAAGGTAAAGTTTTCCACATTGTAATCCGGGTTCGGGGCATTGGTAGCTACAGTTGGAATGGCCACCATAACATCTATTCCCAGTTCATCGGCAATTTTGAATTCACTGCCCGTGTGATAGCCTTTATCGTAAAGCGATGTAAAATCATTGGAACGTAATATAGTTTTTGCCCTTCGCAGCATCCCGCCCATGGCGTTATAGTCGTTGGTATTGGTTACTTTATAATCGATGGGAAGAGAATGTTTGTCGTCCACGGAGGTTTGTGCATTGTAGGAAACCTCTGTTATGTTGTTGCGGGTAATCAGCTGGCGGCTTTCAGGATCGGAAATAGAAATCTGGGACTGCCCCGATTCTTTTAATTGCTTTTCCAGCTTTTTGTAACCATCTTTTCGCTGGTTCTGTTTATCTATTTCTTTTTTAATCTCGTCTTTGTCTCCATCGTTCTCAGCCAGTGCCTTTTCATATTCGGCAAGTTTGTTTTCAATGTATTCCAGGTGCCGGTCTATCTTCTTTTGGTTAAAGTTGTTTTTCTTGCTGTTCTGTGCGCGGAGTTTGGTGCTGTCTCCGGCGATGAGTGTTCCGCCAATGAGGTTAAAGTACTTTGCAATTTTTACCGTTTCGCGAAAAACCTTTTTGATGGCTTTGGGATTATCCCTGCGAAAGTTGGAAATGGTGTTGTGATCAGGTTTCAGGCATTTCAGCAGCCACATTACCTCGATGTTCCGGTGGCACTCTTTTTCCAAATCACGCGATGTACGCGTTTTGTTTAAATACCCGTAGATATACAGTTTCAGTAAATCGGCAGGGTGGTATGCCGGCCTGCCATTTTCGCCGTGGTCAATCCTGAACCCGAACTCATCAAGTTTCAGGCTGTCAACAAAAACATCGATTAACCGGACTTCGTTGTCTGCTGCCACTGCATCGTTGAGCGAAACCGGGAAAAGATGAATTTGCGACCTGTTTTCTCCTTGTAAATACTTCATGACTGAAGATACTG
>JBNLAL010000373.1:0-1703 GCA_050302115.1 Gammaproteobacteria bacterium
CAGAACGATTAAGGAATATTTAAGACCGGAAGATCTGGTGGCCCGTTATGGTGGTGAAGAATTGTTTGCACTATTACCTGGGCTTGATGTAAATGCAACCCAGGCCGTAGCAGAAAGACTTCGTGAAGCTATTAGACAAACCGAAATTTGTGATAAGGACAACCAAACCTTACCCAAAATCACTGTATCAATTGGAATTGCAGAAATGAATGCTCACGATGATCCATTCTTCCTTATAGAGTCGGCAGACAAAGCCATGTACAGGGCAAAAAATAACGGGCGGGATAAAGTATGTGCCTGAATACTGTTACTTAGCCTTCTGACAATACCTCATCTTTTTCACGAAACTGCACCTGGTGTAAACGGGCATAATGACTGTTCAAACCAAGCAATTCTTCATGTTTTCCCTGTTCAACAATTTTACCTTTATCCATGACAACTATGCGGTCAGCATTTTCAATCGTCGATAAACGATGCGCAATGATTAGACAAGTTCGCCCTTTCTTAACATTTTCCAGAGCAGACTGAATATGTCTTTCGGATCGCGTATCCAAAGACGATGTTGCTTCATCCATAATCAATAAACGGACATCTTTTAATAATGCACGGGCAATAGCCAACCTTTGTCGTTGTCCCCCGGAAAGCCGGGTACCGTCTTCTCCAATCATGGTTGACATTTGGTCCGGTAATTTATTAATAAACTCAGTAGCGCAAGCAGCTTCTGCTGCAGCCCAAACTGCCTCTTCAGAAGCATCTTTTAAATCACCGTAGGCAATATTATTTCTCACCGTATCATTAAACAGGACTACATCCTGACTGACATAGGCAATATTTCTACGTAAAGAGATTAAAGCCAGTTCCCTGATATCAATATCGTCATAATAAATCGAACCACTTACAGGCTCATAAAAACGGGGTAACAGGTTTGCCAATGTTGTTTTACCGCTACCGGACTCTCCAACCAACGCTACCGTTTCACCAGGCTGGATGATTAAACTGATATCTTTTAGCGCATCTGTATCCGATTCTTTATAACGATAAACAACATTCCTGAATTCAATCCTTCCTTCAACATCTTGTAATTCCTTGTTTCCTGATTGCAATTCAATCTCGGCATCCAGTATGGCAAAGACACTTTCACATGCAGCCAGGCCTTTTTGAATGTGTTCATTAACACCGGCAAGTCTTTTTAAGGGACCAAGCAACATTGCTATCGCTGCAAAAAATGAAACAAAGTTACCTACTGTTAAACTGCCTTCTGCTGCCTGCTGTGTAGCAATATAAATTATTAATGCCAGAATAAATGCAGTAACCATTTGAACCGAAGGACTACTTGCCGTTGCTGCCATTGCAAACTTGTTAGAAAAACGACGATGTGCATTAATTGTATTAAAGAAACGTTTTTTCTCGACTTCCTGACCACCATAGAGCTTGATCACTTTTTGCGCATCGTAGGTTTCACCAATAACATGATGAATGTCTCCCATAGCATCCTGTACCTTACTACTCATTTTACGCAATCGTTTTTTTATAATTGAAATAATGGTCGCAATAACGGGAGCACCAACCATACAAATTGAGGCCAACAACCAGTTGATGTAAAACATCCAGCCCAACAAACCGATAACCGACAGGGAATCTCTAACCAAAGTAGAGATCGCATTGGTTGAAGCTTCCTTAATCTGGGTCACGTCATAGGTAAA
>JBNLAL010000374.1:0-1687 GCA_050302115.1 Gammaproteobacteria bacterium
GAACTGGAAGAACGTCTTGAAAAGATTAATCGTGATTGAAGAAATGAGTTAAGCGCTGATTCAGAAGAGCAGGCAACAGAACTCGAAAACCGCGATGTATTAATTGAAATAGCCAGAGTGACCGAAGAAGAACTTGCCAAAATTAAAGCGGAGTTAAATGGATAATATTGGTAAACCGGCAGATATCGATTGCGATACGCCGGTTACGATTATTGTTAAACGCAAACCCAAACCGGATCGCATCAAAGAATTCGAAGAAGTGATGTCCGGCACGACCAAAGATGCCATGTCATTTCAGGGGCATCTTGGCGCAAACATAATCCGGCCAACCAGGAAAGGTGATTACTACCGTATCGTATTTAAATTCGATTCCATGCGTAATTATATGGCTTGGGAAAATTCACCGGTCAGACAACAATGGATGCAACGCTACGCGCAGGTTGAACAGGGAGAACAGGAGATGGAAATCCTGAGTGGTTTGGAAACCTGGTTTACCATTTCCGGAGAAGAAGCGCTGGTTCCTCCACCAAAATACAAGATGTTGGTCATCGTCTGGATATCGATTTTTCCACTTTCCCTGATGATGCATTATTTTCTTATTCCTTCAATTCACGAATTACCTGGCGTTTTACAGATATTAATTACGTCAATAATCCTGGTCTTCCTGATGACCTATGTCGTCATGCCTTTTATGGCAAAACTGTTTCATAGATGGCTGCACTGTGCCCAAAAATGAGCACAAAACGACACTAAACTGACTTAAGTAAAAAACCTCTCAAAATAAGTCTCATTAAGTTTATCAAGTATCTTTTTGATAAGCCGATATTAAATACACAGGCATTTGAACGGTAATTAAGCCGGTTAAATGGTATAGACATTGCATTAGATATATTAGGTAACTGCACCTTAGGAGGTGTCAAATGATTCCTACCAATGTTATTCCTTTCCCCGAAACTCAATACACTTTGCGTTGTGGTGCTTGTCCTACATGTGGTCGAAGTGATGGCTTTTTTAATTTAGGAAAAGAACACTGGTTTATCTGTCGTGACCATAAAACCAAATGGTTGGGTGGTTACAATTTGTTTGATAGCTGGAAGAATCAAACAGTCGCACAAACACAAAGTATCGAAATATTTTTAAGCGCTTATAAAGAAGTGTTACCTGTACGTCATAACCCCGAGGAGCATAAACTGAATCAACAGATCCTGAAGTAAGCTATATACAAGTAACTTGAAATTAAAACCTGTTCCATGTGATCAGGTTAGTGATTCGTTTCCGGGGTCTCTCTTTTTTCGCCCCTTTTTATGTCAATTATGCAAAGAAACCTTCAGGATCACGTCATATTTTCCCCCAGCATTAATAATATTGTTCTATAAATATACTAATGGAAGAAATACAAAAATAGAGATTCGGCTTGTAGCCGCCCCTGTTTAAATATAAATAATGAATATTATTCTGCTATTTTCTATAGTAATTCGTGTTATTGCCTTGATTTGGTCCGTTGTATTGCTGCGGCAACTTAGAGACTGGCGCATGGCTTTTCTCGCAGTCATGTTATGCCTTATGGCTTCACGCCAGTTTTTAACGTTAATTGATAACTACCAGGGATTAACGCTCCATTTTTCTCAACATAAAGAAGAAATTTTTGGCCTGGTCGTCAGTGTTCTGGCTTTACTAATCGTTATTG
>JBNLAL010000375.1:0-1679 GCA_050302115.1 Gammaproteobacteria bacterium
CTTTATGCGTATTTATTCCGGTAAACTGGATAAAGGTACGACTGTACTCAATACCTTTACCGGCAAAACCGAACGTATCGGTCGTATCGTAGAGATGCATGCCGATGAACGTATCGAACTCGATAGCGCGCAAGCAGGTGACATTGTTGCTGCAATTGGTTTAAAAAATGTACAAACCGGTCATACCTTGTGTGATCCTAATAACCCGGCAACGCTGGAACCCATGATCTTTCCTGATCCGGTTATCTCGATTGCGGTTGAAGCAAAAGATAAAGGCGCTTCAGAAAAACTGGGGATCGCACTGGGCAAAATGATTAAAGAAGATCCTTCTTTCCGAGTCGAAACGGATGAGGACAGTGGCGAAACTATCCTGAAAGGGATGGGTGAATTACACCTTGATATTAAGGTTGATATTTTAAAACGTACACATGGTGTGGAAGTTATCGTCGGTAGTCCTCAGGTAGCCTATCGTGAAACCGTGACGCAACGTGTTGAAGATTCTTACACTCACAAGAAACAATCCGGTGGTTCCGGTCAGTACGGTAAGATTGATTATATTATTGAGCCAGGTGAACCCGGCAGTGGCTATGTCTTTGAATCGACTGTTACCGGTGGTAATGTGCCGCGTGAGTTCTGGCCTGCGATTGAAGGTGGCTTCAAAAAGAGCATGGATAAAGGTGTATTAGCCGGTTATCCCTGTGTCGATTTTAAAGTCACTTTATTTGATGGTGCCTTCCACGCGGTTGACTCTTCAGCGATTGCGTTTGAAATTGCTGCCATGGCAGCTTATCGCCAAACCATGCCAAAGGCCGGTCCTCAATTAATGGAACCCATTATGAAGGTGGATGTATTTACACCGGAAGATAACGTGGGGGACGTGATAGGTGACTTGAACCGTCGCCGGGGCATGATCAAATCGCAGGAAGCCGGAGCAACCGGTGTCCGCGTTAAGGCAGAAGCGCCATTAAGTGAAATGTTTGGTTATATCGGTGCCCTACGTACAATGACATCTGGTCGTGGTCAATTCTCTATGGAATTCCTGAATTATGCACCATGTCCGAAGAACGTCGCTGAAGAAGTCATTGCTGAAACCAAGGCACGTGAAGAAGCGAAAAAGAAATAAACTTAAGTAATTCATTTCGTTAAAAATAAAAGGCCGGCTTATCCGGCCTTTTATTTTTCATATGTTATTAAGCTACTATGGCTAAAATCTTGCTTTAAATTCATGTATCTACCAAACTTATTAAGAGATTACCTATAGTTTATTTTATTAGGGACGATAAAGAGACTGAAAATATTTTTATGACCACCAAGTTCTCTCATTCACACCCTAAAACTGATGCAACAATCTAGTTCTCATAATTGGCAAAAAAACATCAAATCTGCCGACTCTTTGCGATCCGAACAAATCCGGCTTCTTTACTCCAACCTGCCGGTTTCTATCGTAATGAACACGCTACTTGCTCTGATTCTCGTCAGTATACAAAAGCAAGTGATAGCTTCACCTGTTTTAATTGGCTGGCTAACAGTATTTACTGTGGTTTTACTGGGAAGAACCTTACTAGCTATGGCCTGGAGACGTTCAAAAGTACAAATAGAAAATCATACACAGAGCTGGTTATTCTGGTTTAGATTTTACGTAATTTTAACGGGTATTGTTTGGGGAATTGGGGGTATTT
>JBNLAL010000376.1:0-1676 GCA_050302115.1 Gammaproteobacteria bacterium
GTTGGCGACGACTCGGTTTATTATCAGTTGTCATTACATATTCTCTTATGGCCAAGATTATTTATTACGTCCGTGAATAAGCGTTCCAACACCGACATCAGTAAATACTTCCAAAAGCAAGGCATGAGGAATACGCCCATCAATAATATGCGATGTATGAACACCTGCATGAACTGCATCTAATGCAGAACGGATTTTCGGCAACATACCGCCATGGATGATTCCTTTATCTATTAAATCATCCACTTCGCCCGAAGATAGTCCTGTTAACACTTTATCATTTTCATCCAACAGGCCGGCAGTATTAGTTAGCATAATGAGTTTTTCAGCATTTAAGACTTCGGCAATTTTACCGGCAACCAGATCGGCATTAATATTATATGACTGGCCATTTTCATCGACACCAACAGGCGCAATAACCGGAATAAAATCTCCCTGTATCAACATATCAACAACGGCAGTATCAATGCTTTCAACCTCACCAACATGTCCAATATCAATTATTTCCGGTGCCTCAAGTTCAGGACTGTTTCGTTTAAAAAGCATTTTTCTGGCCCGGATTAATTCTCCATCTTTTCCGCTTAACCCGACAGCATTCCCGCCATGACGGTTAAGTAAATTAACAATTTCTTTATTTACCAGTCCGCCTAAAACCATTTCAACGATATCCATGGTTTCACTGTCAGTAACGCGCATACCATCAACAAATTCAGATTTTTTTCCAAGCCGTTCCAGCAAAGCACCTATCTGTGGTCCACCACCATGCACAACAACAGGATTCATACCGACCAGTTTCATCAACACAACATCACGGGCAAAACTTGATTTGAGCGCTTCATCAGACATGGCATTACCACCATATTTAATAACGATGGTTTTACCACGAAAGCGTTTTATATAAGGCAAGGCCTCAATTAAAACCCTGGCAATATAATCAGGTTTATTTTTTGTATCTGACATTGATGTCTCTGTTTCTGCGAATTCGGGTTGCATAAAACTAATCAAGACTTGCATTAAGCAAGGAAGTTCATCCTTTTAAAAAGGTAGTTGGGCATCAGGCTTAATATCCTGTATAGCATTTCGAAATTCACCCTTAATGCGTTCTACTGCTTCTTCACTTTCACCTTCAAAACGTAAAATTATGTTCGGAGAAGTGTTCGATGGACGCGCAAGCCCCCAGCCATCTTTATATTCAATTCTTACCCCATCGATATCGATAATTTCTGCATCTGAATCCGACATCTTTTCTATTAACACGGCCATAAACTGCCCATGTTCATTTTCTGGTAAGGGCAATCTCAATTCAGGTGTTGAAAAGCCTTCCGGTAATTCTGCAAATAATTCTGTTGGTTTTGTTTTCGAATTAGTAAAGATTTCTACAAAACGTGCCGCCGTATAAAGTGCATCATCAAACCCATACCAACGTTCCTTAAAAAAGATATGTCCACTCATTTCCCCAGCCAGTGGCGCTTCTACTTCCTTCATTTTATTTTTAATTAAAGAATGCCCTGTTTTCCACATTAATGGTTTTCCACCATTCGACTCAATTATAGATTTTAAATAACGGCTACATTTAACATCAAAAATAATCGGTGCACCCTGATTGCGTGATAATACATCTTTGGCAAGTAACATCATTTGCCGGTCCGGCCAGATTATATTGCCTTCAGCATCGA
>JBNLAL010000377.1:0-1662 GCA_050302115.1 Gammaproteobacteria bacterium
CTGGACACATTGACAGCCGGTGCCGGTAGTAAGGCTATTTTAAACTGGTACCGTAAACAGTTTGAAAAACTGAATATTCAATTGGTGATACGTGGTACGGATTACAATCGCTTTCAGGAAAAAATGCGCAAAGGAACATCACAAATTTATAATTGGGGTTGGAATGCGGATTATCCGGATCCAGAAAACTTCCTGTTTCTGCTTTATGGTGCAAATTCCAAGGTCGATTATGGAGGTGAAAATGCTTCGAATTATCAGAATAAGGAGTTTGATGATCTTTTTGTCAAAATGAAAGCGAGCCCCAATGGACCTGTGCGGCAGGCCATCATTGACCAAATGATCGAGATCGCTCAACGTGATGCACCCTGGTTATGGGGATTTCATCCCAAAGCCTATTCGCTTTATCACAGTTGGTACGGAAACGCGAAACCCAATATGATGGCGCGCAATACGCTTAAATATAAAACCATTGATCCTGTATTACGTAATCAAAAACGTAATGAATGGAATAAACCCGTTGTAATGCCAATTGTTATTCTATTTATCCTGTTAGTGCTAAGTATGATACCGGCAATCATTACATATAGACGTCGACAAGGAGAGACAGTCTGATGTTTGCCTATATTATAAGAAGAATATTTTATGCTATACCGATACTTATCGGAGTCAATATCATCACGTTCCTCCTGTTTTTTGTTGTAAATTCACCAGACGATATGGCGCGTTTGCATCTGGGTGATAAGTATGTCACGCCCGAGGCAGTTGCAAAATGGAAAGCGGAACGTGGTTATGACAAGCCATTATTCTGGAATGAAAATGAGCAAGATATTGAGACAATTACACAAACGATTTTCTATGAAAACTCGGTCAAGTTGTTTGCATTTGATTTTGGACAGTCTGATAGTGGTCGTGATATTGGTTACGATATACAACAACGCATGTGGCCAAGTCTTGCGATTGCCATTCCTGTCCTTGTCGTTGGTCTTTTAGTGAATATCAGTTTTGCCTTATTAGCTGCATTTTTTCGGGCGACGTATATTGATCTGTGGATCGTGGTTATCTGTGTTTTCATGATGTCGATTTCCGGTCTGTTTTACATCATAGGTGGTCAATTTCTTATTAGTAAGTTGCTACACCTCGTTCCTATTTCCGGCTATGACACTGGGCTTGAGGCGATTAAGTTTTTAGTTTTACCCGTTATCGTTGGTGTTATTGGAGGGATAGGTAGCGGCACCCGTTGGTACAGGACAATATTTTTGGAAGAAATCAATAAGGACTATGTTAGAACAGCGCGTGCAAAAGGATTAAATGAAACCATGGTTTTATATAAACATGTCCTTAAAAATGCCATGATTCCCATTCTTACCGGTGTTGTAGTCGTGCTCCCTTTATTGTTCATGGGAAGTTTAATTACAGAATCATTCTTTAGTATTCCTGGTTTGGGTAGTTACACAATTGATGCTATCAATAATCAGGACTTTGCGATTGTCCGTTCCATGGTTTTTCTGGGGTCTGTACTTTATATCCTTGGGCTCATTCTAACGGATATTTCCTATACTATTGTCGACCCACGTGTCAGGTTAGAGGGATAATCATGCCATTCGATTACGTCCTTCTAAAAACTGATGCCCTGCTTTATCTCTTGTTGGTCGTTGCTATTAT
>JBNLAL010000378.1:0-1653 GCA_050302115.1 Gammaproteobacteria bacterium
GATTAGAAGTTTTTGGAACCAGACCCGAATTCATTGATCGTTGTTTATATAGGCCATTTATTATCATGTTTTTTATCTTATTGACGGTAACCAGAGTCATCTTTTAACGAGATAGTTTTTATGAGTGAAAAAATAATTGATGGTAAGGCCATATCTGCCGCTGTCAGAAAAGAATGGAAAGAACGTGCTGACAGGCTCAAGGCAAAAGGGGTACTGCCCGGTCTTGCCGTGATTATTGTCGGGGATAATCCGGCCTCGAAACTCTATGTAAGTAACAAGATCAAGGCCTGTCATGAAGTGGGGCTCCATTCCGAAGTGCATGACCTGCCGGAAGACACCTCGGAAAAAATGCTGTTGAAACTGATCGATGAATTAAACGAAAAGAAGAAAATTAACGGCATATTAGTGCAGTTGCCATTGCCTAAACATATCGATGAAAGCAAGGTACTGGAAGCCATAAAACAGGATAAGGATGTCGACGGTTTTCATCTCTACAATGTGGGCGCCTTAATGACAGGCAATACCGTCTTTCCACCGTGCACGCCTTTTGGCGTCATGCGCATGCTGGAATATTGCAAGGTTCCCATAGCCGGACAGAATGCAGTGGTGGTTGGGCGGAGTAATATTGTGGGTAAACCGATGGCGATGATGCTGTTGCAGGAGGATGCCACGGTCACGATTTGTACATCAAAGACGCGGGACCTGGAGCAACATACGACGAATGCCGACATCCTTGTGGTTGCAACAGGAAGACCGGAGATGATCAAGGGCAGGCATGTTAAAGAAGGGGCGGTGGTGATTGATGTGGGCATTAATCGACTGGAGTCCGGAAAGCTGGTGGGTGACGTTGATTTTGATGAAGTAAAAGAAGTTGCCAGTTTAATAACTCCTGTTCCAGGGGGAGTGGGTCCGATGACGATAACAATGCTGGTGGCGAATACGGTGATGGCTGCTGAGAGGGATAGCGGAAATATACCTACGGATTAATCGGTGCATCCTTGTCCCGATTGATCATAAAAGAGGGTAAAGGTATAGGCATACCTTCTGTTGACCAGTTGTTTTTAGTTGCTTGAGCCTGGATTTCCCTGATCCGATTATCACTTAAAGGATGGGTGCTGAAAAATTCCGGAATGCTATTTATATGTTCTTCCTGTTCGAGTTGTTGAAAGACCTTAAACAAGGCGTCAGCTCCGGCAACATGTCCGTAGGTTTTTTCCAGTGCCTGTAATGCACTGGCATCGGCCCGGCGTTCCTGCTTACGGTTAAACCCCAGTACTGTTAAGGTTCCGGTTTCATTAATAACACTGCCCACATAACTGTCTGTACTGGAGCCGGTAACGGCGGCAAGAAATAACCCAATAGCAACGCCACGTCCCAGGGCGACAATGGGATCGCGATGTTTTATATGTGCTATCTCATGAGCGATCACCATAGCCAGGGCATTTTCATTAGGTAACAGCTCAATAAGTCCACGATAGATAGAAATATTGCCGCCAACAGTAGCAAAGGCATTCTGTACCGGAGAATCAAAATATTTAACGTCAACAGTAATCTCTTCCGGCATATCCATATGTGGTAATAATTTGGCTGTTAGTTGATCAATGTATTCCTGTATTTCCACAGAAACTTCCTGACCATCCTCGTTCGTTAAAT
>JBNLAL010000379.1:0-1648 GCA_050302115.1 Gammaproteobacteria bacterium
AAGGCAAACGCTTCTCAATAATACTTTTAAATATGGATTGTTCCTGTACGTCCTTGCCCGCAAATTCATCAGTAGGATAACTATCGACAAATGCAGGATTGGCAAATAATCGCACAACGACACGATCAGCATGAAAATTCTTTTTCAGATTGTCATACATGGTTTTAAAGATGTCTTTCGGATCGTCTGCATCCATCAACGTTAATGCCAATTGGTGCATACGACGTGCGAGTTCTTCGTTTTGCCGGGCAATCTCTATCAGTTCGTGCAAGCGTTTTCGAGTTTGTTGATTTTGTTCGCGCAATACCGCAACTTGTCGTTCGACCAGTGAAACCGCGCCACCATGCTCATGCGGTATTTGTAATTCAGCCAGAATATCCGGGTGTTTGTTAAAAAAATCAGGATTATCCCGTAGGTATTCGACTACTGAAGTGTCGTTAATACCCATCGCTTCCAGGTTTTTTTCTTCCTGTACACTCATATTCGTATCTTCCCCTCAAAAACAATCGTTGCTGGTCCGGTCATATACACAGGTTCTCCTTCTCCTGCCCAACGCAATGTCAAATGGCCACCACGTAACTCTGCATCTATTGTCCCCTCCAAGTACCCCTGCTGACAAGCGATAACCATCGCCGCGCAAGCACCACTTCCACAGGCCAGCGTTTCCCCTGAACCGCGCTCAAAAACACGTAACTTAAAGGCCTGTTTGTTCAAGATTTCAATAAACCCGACATTCACGCTCTCCGGAAAAAGTTCGGAGCCCTGGATGGCTGGCCCAAGTTCATGCAGCGGCATTACATCGACATCATCAACAAAAATGACAGCATGTGGATTACCCATTGATACGGCACCAAACTCAATTTCTTGTTCGCCTAATATCAAATGATAGAAATCTTCACGCTGATTGGTGTTCATAGGTATCTTTGCCGGCTCAAACTCGGGCACACCCATATTTACAGTGACCCCACCACATTCCTCAATTTGCAGTATCAGTTGTCCTGCACCGGTTTCAGCCGTGATAGTACGTTTGTCAGTTAATCCCTTTTCTTCTAAATAAACTGCAGCACAACGTGCGCCATTACCACACTGCATAACTTCACCACCGTCTGCATTAAAAATGCGATAACGTACATCGGCAGTTTCACTTTGTGACGGCTCAAGTAATAAAACCTGATCGCAACCGATGCCAAAATTCCGATCAGCAATATGCCTGACCTGTTCCCGGCTTAATGTCAGTGACTGTGTAAAGGTATCGAAAACGACAAAATCATTGCCTATACCATGCATTTTTGTGAAATGATATTCCATGGACGTTGATTATAACCCAATAGCTTACGCGTAAAGTATTTGAAGAAAATAATTTTCTCAATCTGTATAAACTGGCCAAATGCCTTGATGTTTCTTTGGCCCTGATTGGGGAAAAAAGTTTTGAAAAAAACTATTCGTCTATGGCTCCAACCTGAAACTGGTTGGTAATAGAATTTAATTGAAGTGATATTTCACCCATTCTTTTTGCAGAATGTTCTATATCATGATTTCCTTCCAGAACCTGGTTAACAAGTGATGCAAGTAAATCGGTGTTTGATTTCATTTCATTTACCAATTCTGTTTGCTCGGAAGAAAAGTTTGCATTGGTTTTATTATATTG
>JBNLAL010000380.1:0-1646 GCA_050302115.1 Gammaproteobacteria bacterium
TTAATGACACGGCTTTAAAACAAAACAGTTTTATTGATATTGAAACAATTAATGCATTACTTCCACAAACGCAATGTGGCGATTGCGGTTTTTCCGGTTGCCAACCTTATGCTGAAGCCTTACTCAATAAAGAGGTTGATATCAATCGTTGTTTGCCCGGTGATGAAGAAACTATAAAGGCATTATCAAAATTGTTAGGCAAAGATATAAAACCACTTTATAAAGATAATGATAAAAACCAACAAAAATGCATTGCCGTTATTGATGAGTCAGTTTGTATTGGTTGTGTAAAATGTATTGCAGCCTGTCCGGTTGATGCGATAGTCGGAGCACCAAAACAAATACATAGTGTTATCGATCAATACTGCACCGGTTGCGAGCTTTGCATTGCTCCCTGCCCTGTCGATTGTATTAGTATGGTGGCTGCGAGGTAAAATGTCGCAATCAACAACAGAAAAACAGATTACCTCTCCCCATTCCCACGCACATGTGACCGTTAGTGCAGTCATGCAACAGGTCTTGTTCGCATTGGTACCAGGGATATTATTAAGCATTTATTACTTTGGTATTGGTGTTTTTATTCATTGTTTAATAGCAGTGACATTTGCGCTGGTTATGGAAAGCGCGGTATTAATATTACGTAAACAATCAATTGCACCTGTTTTAAAAGATGGGACTGCTATTGTAACAGCAGTGTTATTTGCGTTAACCATTTCACCTTTCACACCCTGGTGGGTCAGTTTTATCGGCATTGCCTTTGCGATCGTTGTTGCCAAGCATTTGTATGGCGGTTTGGGTAATAACCCGTTTAACCCTGCTATGGCCGGTTATGTTTTTGTCCTGTTATGTTTTCCAGTACAAATGGCCTATTGGCCGGATATCACAATAAATGAAAGTTCATTTACTGTGGCACAAAAGCTTGGCTTTATTTTTAAAGGTCTGCCTAATGTAGTAGATGGAATTTCAGGTGCAACACCGTTAAGCAATATGAAAGTCGAGTTAAACCAGATGACCATGGTTTCGGAAATCAAAATGAATCCCTTATACGGTTCATTCGGTGGTAAGGGCTGGGAATGGATAGGTATAGCTTATCTCGCTGGAGGTATCTGGTTACTATTAAACAGGATTATTCGTTGGCAAATACCTGTCGCTGTTTTATGTGGCCTTTTCGCCATCAGTTTTCTTTTTAGCTTTTTTGATTCTGATGTGTATCCTTCAGCCCTGTTTCATCTCTTTAGTGGTGGCACCATGTTATGTGCTTTTTTTATTGCCACAGATCCCGCCAGTTCTTCAACAACACCTAAAGGAAAAATTATTTATGGTATAGGTGTAGGCATATTGATTTACATCATTCGTACCTGGGGCAGTTACCCGGACGGTGTTGCTTTTGCGATCTTGATTATGAATGCCTTGGTACCATTGATCGATTTCTACACACGTCCAGAGGTACTCGGTGAACAATGAACCAGGGTAAATCTTTTAATGACAGATTTTTATCCTCTCTGCCCTTGTTTCTGGCCACACTGGTTTGTGTCGTATTGCTTTTAATCATTGATCACTTGACCCGAGACAGTATTGAGGAAAATCGAGTAAGGGCTGCATTAAGTATTATTTCAGAAGTGATACCTGTAAATTACGATAATGAT
>JBNLAL010000381.1:0-1631 GCA_050302115.1 Gammaproteobacteria bacterium
TATTGTTAATGCTATTGACAGTGTCACTTACTGTGCTCATAGCAGTAATCGTTGTTTTTATAGCATCTTCTGCTGCAGCGTTTGACTGTTCTGCAAGTCTGGCAATTCTTGCCATGGCTTCTGCAGCAGATTTCAGTTCTCCGGCTGCTTTTTCAACTTCATCCTGCTCTTTGTTAGCGAGTAGTAATACATTGTCTGATTGTGATTTCACCAGGTTTGATGTTTCTGCGACTTCTCCTGAAATTCGTGTTACTTCATTTAATACGCCAGCTGTTTCATTGGTCATCAGGTTTAACGCGTCAGCAAGTGGGCCTGTGATGTCTTCATTAACCTTGGCCTTAATGGCCAGGTTTTTCTGTGCAAGCTGTGCAACTGTTTCAAGTAGGGCAACAATGGAGTCATTTAGTTGCTCGTTTTCATCCTCAATATTTGTCAATACCGAGACACGTTCGTTTAACATGGTATCTATTGAATTACTAATATCCTGAAACTCATCTCCACTTTTAATACCCACTCGTGCGTCAAAGTCACCATCAGCTATCTTTTTCATTACGTTTTTTAAACGATCAACAGGTTTGTATAATTTATTAACGAAATATACTGTTCCAGCAATAGTTATAACTAATAAAACAAAAAAACTAATAATCCCATTATTTAAAATTTCAGTTACAGCTTCATTTTTTTCCGTCCCTGAAATTGCAAAGTACATGCTAAAAATAATACAGGCATAAGCAATGTTAATGAGCATGACAGCCAGAAATAATTTATTTTTAAATTGCATTTTCATAATGATGTTTGCTCTTGGTTAACTGTTATAAAAAATTTAATATGTATCATTAGCACTGGGGATTGAAGAAAAATCCCTCGTTATATGTTTAATGAAAGCGTCATAGTTAATATCAAGCCAGAGTTCGTCGTCCAGTCTGTATGATTCACTAATATAATCTTTCAAACTTTCGGGGACATCTTCCGGTGTTTCGATTTGTTCAAAATTGTCAGTATCCAGGTTTATAGATTTTGGCAGGGAATCGACGTAAGTTGCAAAAGCGCGTTCACCCCGATCAAGAACAAGCAGTACTTTGCCTCTATCATTTTGTTGTCCAATATGTTTTTTTATATTTAATACTGGAACGAGTATCCCGCGTAAATTAATAAGCCCCTGAATCCATGATGGTGTGTTAGGAATAGGATAGATGATGGCATTCTGTACAACTTCACACATCATCATTTGGTTAATCAGGAAATTGACTTCGCCTAATCGAAAACCGTAACGCAGGTTTAACTGTTTATCTTCATCAACAAACCCCTGGAATGGATCAAACAGATCCAGACCAGCTCCGACTCCGGAGAAAAAAGAATTCTTGGTTTGTTCCTCACTCAAGGTTAATACCTGGTTAGTTTTTAAAATTGATATCCAGCCATACTATTACTCGTAAGCTTTTAATTGATCGAGGATTTGATCTTTTGTATATGGTTTGGAGACGAGATCTTTTCCGCCCTGCCTTTTAGGCCCATCTTCGCCGTCGGACAGCCGGATATTGCTCCTCCGACCGGCAACCAGGTTCGCGTGAGCGATGACGATGCTTATGTCGATTCCTGCGATGCGAAGGAAATTGCAGAAATGTTTCCCG
>JBNLAL010000382.1:0-1619 GCA_050302115.1 Gammaproteobacteria bacterium
AAAAACCGACAAACCTACCCGAAAAAAATCCTGGTCTATAAAAATATTTAATAATCATTTCTGATTATTTGTACAAATCGGGAAGAATCGTAATTAGTGCGCAAATTTTCGATTAATCCCTATATATTCAACAAGTTAAAAAATCCTCTTCTTGCTGTCGCGTATTCAAGAATTATCGGTAACTGCCGCTATATTGAACGAGCAGAAGAATACAAATATGAATCAAACTACAACTCCAAAAATTGGTCGTTTTGAAGTGTCGAAACGTTTGGGGGAAGGTTTACAGGGAAAGGTGTATCTAGGGTGGGATCCCAACCTTGAACGACAAGTTGCTTTAAAAATCATTACACCTGCTGATGGTGACGATGCCTATTCACAGGACGTCATTGACGAGGCACGCATTGCTGCACGTATCTCACACCCGAACGTTGTTCCCATCTATGAAGTCGGCAAGTATGGCGATACTCCTCTACTTGTTTTTGAATTTGTCGATGGTATGACCTTAAAGAAATATCTGAAAGCACATGGCACACCTGATTTAAAAGATGTTCTTTCCATCATGGTAAGAATAGCTGTCGGATTAAAGTGTGCGCATGAACAGGACATTATCCATCTGGATTTATCACCGAATAACATCATGATGGACAAAGAAGGGCGACCACGCATCATGGATTTTGGCCTGGCTCGCGTTATTGCCAGCATCAATAAAGATTTATATAAAAATGATATTGCCGGCACACCTAAATATATGTCGCCCGAACATGTCACCGGCAAAAAACTCACCCCCGCTTCAGACATATTTACATTAGGGTTAGTGTTTTTTGAATTATTAACCGGTAAACAGGCAATAGACAAAAAAGAGTTCGATGACATTTTATTGGCTGTTGAAAACGCCGATATAGACTGGGGCACATTACAACATCAGGGAATCGCTTCCGAGATCGTTGCTGTTGTTCGCGATATGTTGCAAGTTGATCCGGCAAACCGTTTTCAAAACGCAGGGGAACTGGTTCCTGCATTAGATGATGTTATTTCAATTCAACGTAATGAAGATAATGGCTCGCTATCGCTGGATTTTCTGTTACGACGTTTACAACGCCGTCCTGAGTTCCCCGCCTGTTCACATAGTATTGCCGAAATAAATCGTTTAACGGATGAAACGAGCAATACTGATTTTAATAAACTGGGCGCGGTTATTGTACGTGACTACAGTCTAACCAACCGTGTGATGAAAGTAGCGAATTCAGTAATATTCGATCGCGGCACAGGTGGTGTAACAACCATCTCACAGGCAATTTCCCGGCTGGGTTTAAAATTGGTCCGCATGATTTGCAACGGTTTACTCTTGTTTAATCAGGCAAACGATAAAAATAATGACCTGAAAGATATTCTGGTCGCTTCATTTGTTGCAGGTTTGATTGCCCGACATATCACCAGTTTAATAAAGCGTCCGATTGCAGAAGAGGCGTTTATTAGTGCCTTGTTTCATAATCTTGGCATTCACTTGCTTGTCTTTTATCTACCTGATGAATACGAAGACATCCAGGCATTAATTGCTAAAGGGGAAGATCGACAGAAAGCAGAACGTACTATTCTCTCGACAACTACATCACTGTTAG
>JBNLAL010000383.1:0-1607 GCA_050302115.1 Gammaproteobacteria bacterium
CACTGAAATAAAACAGGAGATACTGCATGAGATCGATGACATAAAAAAAATGGCCGAATACTTACCCAAGCGACGCGTGTTGTTTGTTGTAGATCGCGATCCTGTTTATGTTGCGGGTCCCGGTTCGCATATCGACTTCATGATCAATCTGGTCGGTGGTGAAAACATGGCCTATGATTCCATCGCCCCTTACCAGCAAATTTCGCTGGAAACGATACTTGAAAGACTCCCCGTTGTTATCATCGATACCTCATCGAATAATGGTGAGGCCATGCGTGGTCGTTTACCCGGAATATGGAGTAAATGGCGATTCCTGCCAGCCGTAAAGAACAATGAGGTACACTGGGTTGATCCATCACAACTGGTCATCCCGGGTATTCGTATCGGAGAGATGTCATACTTGATGGGCAAATTGATTCATCCTGAAACATTCGGGCAACCCAATGAAAGCGATTACCTTGCATATACATATTAATAATGACAGCTAGCACCGCCCCCCTGACCCAAAACAAAATGTTAACGGTCATCATGTTATTGATCGTCTTTCTGTTGCTCTGCGTATTATTAGGGATCAGTTTCGGTGCAGGTAAGGTTTCATTTGCGGTTTTATTTGATCAAACCCATGCCAGCCAGATACAACAAACCATACTCTACGATGTGCGTTT
Source organism: Gammaproteobacteria bacterium (assembly GCA_050302115.1). Classification (GTDB taxonomy): domain Bacteria; phylum Pseudomonadota; class Gammaproteobacteria; order Eutrophobiales; family Eutrophobiaceae; genus JBNLAL01. Next base: position 666 of record JBNLAL010000383.1, read on the forward strand.
GCCGCGCGTCATTATCGCCGGTCTGTTAGGCGGGGCATTGGCGGTTGCCGGTGTTGTGTTTCAGGCCTTGCTCAGAAACCCGCTGGCTGATCCTTATGTGCTCGGTGTTTCCGGTGGTGCCAGTATCGGTGGCGTCATTGCCATATTACTCGGGCTTGGTACCGGCGCCGGTTTGTTACAAAGCCTGTTAGTCCCCGCCTGTGCCTTTGCCGGCGCACTCGGTGCATTATTAATGATAGAAAAGATTGCCACCATAGAAGGCCGTTTAACGGTTTATACCATCTTGTTAACCGGTGTGATCTTTAATGCCTTTGCCGCAGCTTTGATCTATTTCATTCAAAGCATCGCTTCACTGGAACAATTGCATGATATTGTTTTTTATCTCATGGGACGTATTCCTTCACTCGGTAGTATGGAACTGGGTGTCATCAGTGTTTTTATTTTTATTGCTACATTATCTTTAGTGATGATGGGCCGGGACTACAATGCCTTGAGTCTGGGCGAAGAAGGCGCGATGCATTTAGGTGTGGATGTAGAAAAGATGAAACGTCGTACCTTTATATTAGGTTCATTACTTACCGGACTATGTGTTGCCTTTGCCGGGTTGATTGGTTTTGTCGGGCTGATTGTTCCACACATTTTGCGTTTACTACTTGGCCCGGATCACCGTTTGTTATTACCTGCTGCCTTTTTTGGTGGCGGTGGCTTTTTGATCATGGCCGATCTGTTTGCACGTATCATCGTTGCACCGAATGAATTACCTGTTGGTGTGGTGACTGCATTAATCGGCGGACCCTTTTTCCTTTACCTGTTAAGAACGAGAAGCCGCCACTATGGCCTCTGAGTCTGCAATCAGGATCAGCGAGCTGAATTTTGCCTATGGTGAACGCCATACTATTAATAATGTATCGCTGTCAGTGGAACAGGGACAGATCGTCGGGC
>JBNLAL010000384.1:0-1598 GCA_050302115.1 Gammaproteobacteria bacterium
GAACAACGTGCTCATGCTTTACTGGAGCTTGGTATGGACTATATGCGTTCCGGTTTACTCGACAGAGCGGAAGGATTATTCCTGGAACTGGTTGATTCAGGTATGCACTTAAACCAGGCGTATACAGAGTTACTTGAAATCTATCAACAGGAAAAAGACTGGGACAACGCGATTAATATTGCTCGACAACTCGAGCTGGTTTCCGGTAAATCATTAAACCCAATCATTGCACAATTTTATTGTGAACAAGCGATACCGGCATTAAATGAAGGGAATATGCGTACCGTTAAGGATTTTGTTCGGCGTGCCATGAGTTTTGATCCAAATTGTGTTCGTGCCAGTCTGATCGAAGCGAAAATGTTTCAACGTATGGGTAAAGAAAAGCTGGCGATTAAATCTTACAAACGAGTTGAATCACAAGATAGCGATTACATTACTGAAATACTGGAACCCTTATTTGAGTGTTATCGTAAACTGGATCGAGTTGATGAATACGTCGAATATCTCAGGATGTTGGTCAATATCTATGGTGGTATCAGTGCCATGTTGAGTTTAACGGAATTGATTGCAGAGCGAGAGGGTGAAAATGCTGCCATCATGTATATTTCCGATGAATTGAAAAATCGACCCACAGTAAAAGGGGTTGACCGTTTGATAGAATATGTGCTGTCAAAATCAGAAGGCGAAACTCACGAACACCTGCGCACAATTAAAGAATTAACAGGACAGCTAATAGAAAGCAGGGCTATGTATAAATGTAATAACTGTGGTTTTGATGCCAAATTGTTGCACTGGCAATGTCCAGGTTGCAAACATTGGGCTTCAGTAAAACCGGTATTTGGAGTAGTAGGTGAGTAATAACAGTCGTATTATCATTTCACTTGATTTTCCTGAGGGTAATCAGGCCCTGGAACTTTGTGAAAAACTGGATGCAGATAGTTGTAAGCTCAAAATTGGTAAGGAATTATTTACAAGAGAAGGTCCGCAATTGGTTTGTAAGTTAATCGACTCCGGTTTTGATATCTTTCTCGATCTAAAATATCACGATATACCTAACACCGTTGCCAGTGCTTGTGCCGCCGCTGCGGATTTGGGAGTCTGGATGTTAAACGTGCATGCTTCCGGTGGTCGAGAGATGATGCAAGCAGCAAAAGAGGCCATTGATAAGGCTTCACATAAACCGTTATTGATTGCCGTCACTGTGTTAACCAGTATGTCTGAAGAGGATTTAAAAGGACTGGGTATTACTCGAACAGTTGATGAACAGGTTTCTTTACTGGCTAGTTTAGCTAAAACATCAGGTCTGGATGGTGTTGTTTGTTCTGCTAAAGAAGCCAATCGCTTAAGTAATGAACTGGGTAAGGATTTTTGTCTGGTGACGCCCGGTATTCGTCCTGCGAGTTCAAGTAAGGATGATCAAAAACGGGTTATGACACCAACTGAGGCTATACAGGCAGGAAGTCATTATCTGGTAATCGGAAGACCCATTACCAGGGCGGATGATCCAGTCGCAGTATTAGAAACAATCAATACCGAGATTAATTCAGTCAATTAGTTTAATTTATTCATGTCTGAAGCAGTCCGACAGAGTGTTTTAT
>JBNLAL010000385.1:0-1583 GCA_050302115.1 Gammaproteobacteria bacterium
GCATCAAGTTGTACTTGTGTTGCTGCAGATGTATCTGAGGCTTCATGAATTTTAAATAATTTATCCACCCCTGCGAAATTTAATAAGCCAGCATCCTCGATTTTTTCATAATTAAGATGTTTTTCTGCCAGATTCTGTACGGCTTTCCATTTATTGGGATCGGTATGTGCCGGAGGAGCCATAAATGCAAACTTTTCTCTTTTATATAAGGTCTCAGGTAATAAACCCTTCATTGCTTCTCGCAGAACATATTTTTCTGTTTTTCCATGTATACGCATGGATGGAGGTAAAGTAGCGGCATATTCTGCCAGGTGGTGGTCCAGAAAAGGAGGACGAGCCTCCATTGCGTTGGCCATATCTACCCTGTCACCACCCCAGGTCAGTATCTGCCCTTCAAGCATGGTTTTGATCCAGACATATTGTGCACGGTCCAAAGGGTGTCGATTTGTTAAGGCTTCTTTATTTAATGTGTCGGCAATAGCTGCACCGGGAGAATAACCTGTTAATTTCTCACGATGTTCAGGATGTAATAAATCGGGAACACGCTCACTACTTGCCAGCCAGGGTTGCAAACAGGAAGGCGTAAAACCGACTTTATCCGTGAGTGCAGGGCAATCGATAGAGTTTTCCGCCAACATAGCACCTTTAAAGAGTTTGTTGTTTTCGGCTAAAAGGTTTTCCCATTCCGATCTTTCCTCACTGGATAGATGATCCAGTCCATGTAAAAACATATCGCGACGAAAAGCGGGATAACCACCAAATAATTCATCAGAACCTTCACCGGTTAAAACAACTTTATAACCCACTTCGTTAACCTTTCGACTCATCAGGAGTTTTGCAACACCGAGTGTGTTATAAATTGTTCTTTCGGTATGCCATAAGGTCTCTTCAAAAAAATCATATAGATGATCGGCACTCAAAGGCAATATTACCTGATCTGCGCCAGCGGCTTCTGCCATTTCAGTTGCGATAGGGGTTTCATCATAATCTGCATTATCAAATCCAATGGTAAAGGCCTTAACCGAACCTTGCGTACTTGCAGCTGCCATTCCGACAATAGAACAGGAATCGATTCCACCGGAAAGATAACATCCAACAGGAACATCTGCTTCAAGTCTGAGTTGTACTGCTTCAATCAAACGTTCGCGGACTTCATCAATATAGTCTGCTTCATTAACTGATTCTTTACGTGACCCTTCTTCCGGGAAGGGCATATCCCAATAACTGTATTCTTCTATTTTCAGACGTCCTTCGCGACGTTGTATTTTTAAAACATGTCCGGGTTTGATTTGATGCACACCTTTAAATGCGGTTGTTCCTGGAACAATGGTTTGCATTAATTGATGGAAAAGACCAGCGGAGTCGAATTCACGTTTCACCTCAGGGTGTGCAAAGATAACTTTCAGTTCAGAACCAAAAACAACACCACCTTCAATTTCAGTCCAATACAGTGGTTTTATACCAAAACGATCACGAACAAGATAAGTGGTGTCGTCATCCCGATCATATAAAGCGAAGGCAAACTCACCGCGCAAATGGGGTAAGGTTTTATCCATACCCATACGAGGATAGAGGTGCATAAC
>JBNLAL010000386.1:0-1560 GCA_050302115.1 Gammaproteobacteria bacterium
TTTTTGCCTTCCCTGATAATGTTCCTTGAATAATGATGAGCAAAACTGGGTTCAATGCCATTGCTTGCATTATTTGCCAGCGATAACGAGATCGTCCCGGTTGGTGCGATAGAACTATGATGTGTAAAACGAGCTCCTGTTTCTTCCAGCTCATTGACCAGCTCAGGTTCACACTCCTTTAATCTCTGCATATAGCGACTGTAACGTGAATGCAGAATAGAGCCTTTAACCTTATCTCCCGCTCTATAACCATCTGTTACCATTTCAGGTCGCAAGCGCAACATCTCTGCTGTCACTTCAAATGTTTCATTCATGATCGGTGCAGGCCCTTTCTCTTTAGACAGAGCCAATGCTTCCTGCCAACCGGTTACTGCCAGAACTTTACTCAGCTTTTCCGTAAACTCTATGGAGTCGTTATTACCATATTTCATTTTAAGCATGGTTAATGTAGAGCCCAGACCGAGGAAACCCATTCCATGACGACGTTTACGCAAGATCTCATCTTGTTGTAGTTCCAATGGCAAACCATTTATATCCACTACGTTATCCAGCATACGTGTGAAAATACGAACTACATCCTTAAACTTCTCCCAGTCAAACTCCGCGTCATCGGTAAAAGGATTTAAAACAAATTGAGTTAAATTGATTGAACCCAGCAGACATGCACCATAAGGAGGTAAAGGTTGTTCACCACAAGGATTGGTTGCCCTGATATTTTCACAGAACCAGTTATTATTAAATTCATTAACGTGGTCGATCAGAATAAATCCAGGTTCTGCATAATCATAAGTCGATGCCATAACAACATCCCATAATCTGCGTGCGGGTATGCTTTTATGAATTCTGCAGGCGACCTTCCCTTCGCTATTAACAATATAACTTTCCTTTACCGGCCAGTCACACCAGGTATATTTTTCCTTGTCATTCAGATCAAGCTTATTTTTTTCGTGTTCCGATGCAAGTACAGGAAAGACCAGTTGCCACAGATCATCTTTTTCAACCGCTTCCATAAAATCATCCGTGATAAGCAGGGAAAGATTAAATTGTCTTAATCGGCCGTCTTCACGTTTAGCCCGAATAAAGTCCAGTACATCCGGATGTCGAATATCAAACGTGGCCATTTGCGCGCCGCGTCTTCCGCCTGCAGAAGAAACGGTAAAGCACATCTTGTCATAGATATCCATAAATGAAAGAGGACCGGAGGTATATGCTCCTGCACCGGCAACATAATCACCACGAGGACGAATCGTTGAAAACTCGTACCCTATCCCGCAACCGGCCTTTAAAGTTAGACCTGCTTCATGAAGTTTTCCCAGAATATCAAACATGGAATCATTGATAGTTCCGGATACCGTACAGTTAATCGTGGAAGTATGCGGTTTATATTTTTTTGCACCAACATTAGAGATTATTCGTCCGGCAGGAATTGCGCCATTTTGTAATGCCCAAAGAAATTTTTTATACCATTAATCTTTTTTCTCTTTGTCTATTTCGAGTTTGGACAGGGCCTCGGCAACCCGTTTGTAGGTATCATCAATTTCTTTATCAACTGCAGTACCA
>JBNLAL010000387.1:0-1538 GCA_050302115.1 Gammaproteobacteria bacterium
TTTAATCTCTTCATTAAGAGAACCAATACAGGAAATATGTGGTGCGGCCTCTATTCCCGTTTTTTCACGAATATCTAATACCGTTTCAAACGTACGATCGCGCGTACTTCCACCGGCACCAAAAGTAACTGAGAAAAAGTTTGGATTTAATTTCGCCAGTTCCGCCTGTGTCGTTTTCAATTTACCCACCGCCTCAGGCGTCTTGGGTGGAAAAAACTCAAAACTGAAACTGGGCTTATATTTCTTTTGTGATTCCATTTAACAACCTACCATCTAACTTAAAAACACTACTAAATGATCATTCTAAAAATAGTGATTTTTTCGTGAGAGCGAGAAAGCACCGCGCACAGAACCGGAGTGTATACATTGCATACACGAGGATTCGAGCACGGTGCTGACAAAGCTATCGCGGAAAAAGTGCATTTTTAGATCAATAGCGGTAATGTTCAGGCTTATATGGCCCTTCCACTGTCACATTTATGTAATCAGCCTGTTCCTTTGTCAGGGTGGTCAAACTTGCACTGATTCGTTCCAGATGTAGTCGCGCAACTTTCTCATCAAGATGCTTTGGTAATACATAAACATCTTTTTCATATTTATCGCCCTGAGTAAACAATTCAATCTGGGCTAATACCTGATTGGTAAACGAATTGGACATAACAAAGCTTGGATGGCCTGTCGCACAACCCAAATTAACCAGACGACCTTTAGCCAAGAGGATAATACGTTTACCGTCAGGGAAAATCACATGATCGACCTGTGGTTTGATCTCATCCCAGTCGTATTTCTCAATGCTGGCAACATCAATCTCATTATCGAAGTGACCAATGTTACAAACGATTGCCTGGTCTTTCATCTTCACCAGATGATCATGTTCAATAACATGAAAATTGCCGGTCGCAGTAACAAAGATATCAACTTTATCAACCACTTCTTCGATTTTTACAACACGATAACCTTCCATTGCTGCCTGTAAGGCACAAATAGGATCAATTTCGGTTACCCAGACTGTAGCACCAAGTCCGCGTAAAGATTGTGCGCAACCCTTACCCACATCACCATAACCTAATATCAGAGCTATCTTACCGGCAACCATAACATCTGTTGCACGCTTAATACCGTCTACCAATGATTCACGGCAACCATAAAGGTTATCGAATTTTGATTTGGTCACTGAGTCATTCACATTAATTGCAGGAAAAGGTAATTCACCTTTCTTTTGCATTTGATACAAACGCATCACTCCCGTAGTGGTTTCTTCAGTGACACCCTGGATGTTTGCCAACGTGCGAGAATAAAAATCACTATCTTCAGCCAGCTTCTTTTTTATAGCGGCAAAAAGGTATTCTTCTTCTTCGGAACCCGGGTTATCTAAAACAGAAGAATCTTTTTCAGCCTTACTGCCCAGGATCAATAACAGAGTCGCATCACCACCGTCATCCAGGATCATGTTCGGTGTGCCACCGTCAGACCACTCCATAATGCGGTGCGTATAATTCCAGTACTCTTCCAGTGTTTCGCCTTTATAGGCAAAAACC
>JBNLAL010000388.1:0-1496 GCA_050302115.1 Gammaproteobacteria bacterium
AGTTTCCACTGTATACCATTTTGGCGAATTTTATTGCGATTCCGGTTATAGGTTTTGTTGTTGTTCCCCTGATGTTACTTACGATGCTGTTTTTATTTTTGCCACCAGTGTCTTCTTTTCTATATCACACTGTTTTTATTATTTCTGACAAGACCTGGTTCTATCTCGAATTTTTAGCTCAACAAAAATATTCTGTTATTCCCGTCAGTGCGCATGGACTACTGTCTGTTTTATTGGCAGTCGTGGGTGTTTTGGTCTTGTTGATGCCGAGAGGCCTGCCAGGTAGGTGGCTTGGTGTGATCTGGTTTTTTCCTTTGTTGTTCCCGATAATTGACAAGCCAAAGTTTTCAGAATTTGAACTGAACTTGCTGGATGTCGGGCAAGGTCTTTCTGCCGTTATACAAACTGAGAATCATGTATTAGTTTACGATACCGGGGCGCGTTTCTCTGAACGTTTTAATATTGGTGATGCCGTAGTATTACCATTTCTTAGAAAAAGCGGCATAGATCAAATCTCGACCTTACTGATCAGTCACGGAGATAATGACCACATAGGCGGAGCAAAGGCCATTTTAAACAAATTTAAGGTATTACGAATTCTGACCAGCGATCCAGGGAAAATTGCTTATCCTGAAACTGAAAAATGCCATACACAACAGCACTGGGATTGGGATGGGGTAAAGTTTGAGATATTACATCCCAATTTAAATGAAGAATCAGGTAAAAATAATAATTCCTGTGTGCTTAAAATTTCAGGTGATTCTGGATCAGTTATATTAACGGGCGATATCGAAAAAGAGGCTGAACAAGAATTATTAAAGCAAAATCGTAAACAGTTAAAAGCAGATGTCCTAATTGTCCCGCATCACGGCAGTAATACCTCATCAGCACTTGAATTTATAGATGCAATATCGCCAAAATACGCTTTTTTTCCGGTTGGATACAAGAATCGATTCGGATTCCCGAAACAGGATATACTATCCAGATATGAAGACCGTGGTATTGAGACACGTTTGAGTTACCGGGCGGGAACTCTTTCAGTAAGGTTTCAACAAAATGGCTTTGAAATTGATGCGTATCGACCTGATAATCGTCATTTTTGGCATTACGTTGAACATTCAGCTGCGGATTCGACAAAATAATAAATATTGTGGAGTGAGATAAGGTGCTTGAATTAATCAAGGCAGGCGGTCTGCTAATGTGGCCCATTATTATTTGTTCGATAATTGCCATGGCTATTATTGCAGAACGATTCTGGTCTCTGAGAAAAACGAAAATTGCCCCAAAGAATCTTGTTGCCAAGGTATGGCAATGGCAAAAAGTCGGACATCTGGACGCAAAAAGAATTCAGGACTTACGAATGAGTTCACCCTTAGGGATGGTATTGTCAGCAGGCCTGGTGAATCGTAATCATTCTCGCGAAATAATGAAAGAAACTATTGAGGAAGTTGGTCGTCATGTTGCTCATGACCTGGACCGTTTTCTGAATACATTAG
>JBNLAL010000389.1:0-1487 GCA_050302115.1 Gammaproteobacteria bacterium
ATTTGCTGGTTGATCTGGGCAAGGTCACTTATATTGATAGCTCAGGCGTTGCCAGTCTGGTTGAAGGGTATCAAACTGCAAAAAAACAATCATTGGGTTTTGGTCTGGTAGGTGTCAGTGATGCGGCAATGAGTGTCTTAAAATTGGCCAGACTTGATAAGGTCTTTCCCATTTACGCGTCGGTAGACGAATATTCAGCATAGGATGCGTGAATCGTCCACGCATCCTCTAATTAATTCTATAGAACATATTGGTCGTTCGACCGTAAACCTGATTGAAGAAGCAGGTTATTACGTTGCACTTTTGATTGAGTCATTATTCTGGGTTGTTATAGGCCCGTTTATTAAGCAACCCGTTCGTATTTCTTCCATTTTTACCCAGATGATGTCGATTGGTATAGCAGCCTGTCCCATCGTTTTCATCTTATCCTTGTCCATTGGCATTATGTTGGCAATCCAGATGATTTATAACTTAAAGGCATTTGGTGCAGAATCTCAGGTTGTGATTGGTGTCGCCTTATCCGTAACCCGTGAATTTGGACCTTTGATTACTGGTGTGCTGATAGCAGGAAGAACAGGATCTGCCCTGGCAGCTAAAATAGGAACAATGCAGGTTAATCAGGAAATTGATGCTTTACGCGTTATGGGGATTAACCCAGTACGCTATCTGGTTGCTCCAGCCTTAATGGCAATGTTGATTATGGTACCAACGTTAACTTTTTTTTCTGATCTGGCTGGTTTATTAGGGGGTGCAATTTATACCGGTATTGAACTGGGATTAAGTATGGATGCCTATGTAGACAGGACAATCACATCTCTGGTTGTTGGTGATGTAATGCAAGGCATGGTTAAAAGTGTTGTGTTTGCCATGATTATTACCCTGGTTGGTGTCAGCAACGGTTTTTCTGTAAGTGGAGGTGCAGAAGGTGTTGGCAAGGCAACAACGCGTTCTGTTGTTTTATCGATATCTTATATCGTTATCGCAGATATGATCTTTACCTATTTTTTAAATCGCTAATGATTGAATCAAATAAAACTGTTGCAATTGAAGTAAACGATCTCGTCACACATTATGGTACGCGGGAAATTTTACATGGGATCAATCTGGATGTTTTAGAAAGCGAGATCATGATTATTATGGGTGGCAGTGGGTCGGGTAAAAGTACACTGTTACGTTATCTATTGGGACTGTCCAGACCAAGTAGCGGTACGATTAAATTATTGGGAAAAGATATCACCACTATCCCGCACAGGGAAATGAATCTGCTCCGGCAGAATATGGGGGTGGCCTTTCAAGGTGGGGCGTTATTAAGCTCAATGACAATCGGCGAGAATATACAGTTACCACTAAGAGAACATACTCTTTTGGATGAAAAAACCATGCAGATAATGGCAAGGATGAAACTGGAAGTAGTGAACCTGGGTGGTTTCGAAAACCTGATGCCGGCAGAATTGTCCGGTGGAATGTTAAAACGTGCTGCAGTTGCA
>JBNLAL010000390.1:0-1456 GCA_050302115.1 Gammaproteobacteria bacterium
GTTTCGTGCGCCTGTTTACTGATCGAACCGTATGACATGGCTCCGGTTGAAAAACGCTTCATGATGTTTTCAATCGGTTCGACTTCGTCTAACGGGATTGGCTCTTTGGCATTCTTGAATTCAAACATACCTCTTAAGGTGGCAAGGTGTTCACTCTGGTTATCTACCAACGAGGTATATTCCTTAAAGATATTGTATTGACCGGAACGGGTGGCGTGTTGGAGTTTAAATACGGTTTGCGGATTAAACAGGTGATACTCACCGTCACGACGCCATTGATATTCACCACCCCATTGCAGATCGGGTTTCTTGACCGGGCGATCCGGGAAGGCATTGTGATGACGCAGGCTGACTTCTTCAGCAACTACATTAATACCGATACCGCCAACACGTGATGCTGTCCAGGTAAAGTATTTATCAACGAATTCTTTATTCAGACCAATGGCTTCAAAAATCTGTGCACCACGGTAAGACTGTACGGTTGAGATACCCATCTTCGCCATGATCTTGGTCAGGCCTTTGTTCACGGCCTTGATAAAATTCTTAACGGCCTTGTCGTGTTCCATCTTTGGTAGATGGCCTTTACCAATCAGGTCGGCTAATGATTCAAACGCCAGGTAAGGGTTCACACAACCCACACCATAACCGAGTAATACGGCAAAGTGATGGACTTCGCGTGGCTCACCGGATTCCAGCACCATGCTGATCTGTGAACGCGACCCTTTACGGACTAAATAGTTATGTACACCGGACACGGCTAACAAGGCAGGAATCGGTGCGTGGTCCGCATCGATATCACGATCAGAAAGAATGAAATAGGTATAACCATCTTCAATCGCCTTATCGGCTTCCTTGCAAAGTCGGTCAATGGCCTTTTCCATACCCTTACCGTCTTCCGCAACCGGATAGGTAATGGATAACACGATCGATTTAAAACCGGGCATGTCCATATCTTTGATACGCGCCAGTTCTTCATTGGTAATCACCGGTGAATTTAACTTAATCTGACGGCAGTGTTCCGGCCCCGGTTTTAATGGATTCATTTCAGGCCCAATGGTTGAACTGACCTGCGTGACCAGTTCTTCACGGATACCATCCAATGGTGGATTGGTGACCTGTGCAAACAGTTGCTTAAAATAGTCATACAGCAAACGGGAACGGTTTGATAATACCGCTAACGCCGCATCGGTCCCCATTGAACCGGTTGGCTCCATTCCATCACGTGCCATCGGTGCCATTAATATTCTTAAGTCTTCATGCGTATAACCAAAGGCCTGCTGACGTTGTAACAAGGTTTCAAGATCGACACCCAATGTTTGCTTTGGCGCAGGCAGGTTATCGATCGGCATCATGTTTTCTTTCAGCCATTCGCCGTAAGGATGCTCGTTGATGTATTCGTTCTTGATCTCTTCATCATCAATGATGCGGCCTTGTTTGGTATCGACCATAAAGATAC
>JBNLAL010000391.1:0-1446 GCA_050302115.1 Gammaproteobacteria bacterium
CTGTTCGATAGAGTTCCTGGACAGGAAAACAGGAATTAGTTCACCTGCCCTTGTGACTGCAGCCTGATATTTGGTATTGTTAATATTCAACTGAGAAAATGCTCAATAATATACGATTATCTTGCAGCGGGGTGTTGCAGAAATGAATTGACAGGCCAAAGATGTTATGCCGCGTTATCTTCCATAGGATGTTTCCAGAATGAAGTAACTCTGCACCAAATGTGAGACATGTGAACATGAAACAAAACAACCCAACCTGTTTCACAAAACACATAACCTGATAATAAATTTATCGAAGAACTTTAGAATCAACAATGCTTCTTAAATAAAACAGTATGAGCAAGCTATTCTTAGTTTTTATCTTAACATTCTGTTTGTACTGCTTTCCTCGTTCAGCCCTTTCTGAAGAGGTGTACTTTCTAGATAACAGTCAAGTCCTTCTCTATAAAATTATTAATTGGTGGTATTATGCTCCTGATGAAGAAGGACGACAAATTTGTGGTGATGAAATAAAATGTATTAGCACAGAAAACGCCAAAGTCAGCTTCACTGAAAATAATTTACGTTTGACCATATTCATTAAAGCTGAGTTCGCCGAGCTACTCACACTTTCAGATGAGTGCGTTGATTGCTCTGGCTCTCACAGTTTTGAGCCAATATACTTAAATAATGAATATTTTCACAATGCAGAAGTGCTTTTGAACATTAATGAGTCTGCTTTCACTAACCATTACGCTATAGAGATAAAAAACATCTCAAAGAAGGAGTATTTAAAAATAAAGGAGCTTGAAGAACATCTGGTACTCACTTTAAATGGCACTGTGCAAGGGTTGCAAGACGGTAAAGTAGCCCTTAAATTTAAGGGTGATCATCTGAACAAGTGTACCATGCAATCAGGAGTCAAGATTATCACCGAACCTATTTTGAACTTTGTTGTAACAAACTCAACTGATGGCTCTACGCTCTTAAAATTTGATCTTTCCACCTCTGGAACTGAATAGCCCAACCGGTTACTTTGATTTTCCTCTTTCCTCCTGATTGGTTTCAGCATACTTCCTCGCAGAAGGGTAATTCCACGATTCTACCAATTAGAGGAGTCGTGGTATAGCCCAAAGTGATTCAAAATTGATGTTTCAGGCCGGTATAAAATTGTTTTCCGGCCTTTTTCATGCCCATTTTTGAATCAAAACCTATATGATTTGATTCATTTTTGAGATTTCTTGTGATGTTGAGTAACTATGGCAATCATTCTTGATGCCAAATTGTAGGCCGATATTGGTCAGGTTTTGTTAGGCACAGTGAAAGGTAATATTTTCAAATCAGACATTCTGGCCAAGGTGGACGTTGTCAGGCTCCATGAATGTTTGTCATTTATTATCGTTCATATATCGGTAAAAAACTTCAATTGATTACAAGGAATTACTTCGCAGGACAATCCCCCTCGTG
>JBNLAL010000392.1:0-1404 GCA_050302115.1 Gammaproteobacteria bacterium
TTGATTCTTGCTTTCGTTATAATAAAAAACACATTGTCAATTTATTCTATTGGCAAACATGTTCAGTACAGGATTCTGAACTGATAGTATCAGCTCACAGGAGAAGAGTCAGGCGGTGAGAAACGTGTGGTATCTGCAACATCCAGGAAGGTTTTTTCAGCAGATTTTTATACAGTATGTAGGATCGAATGTGACGATCAGGCTGGAGTCGGAAAGAAAAACATCTTTTGTTATTGTAAATCAAATGGGGTTGAAGCATGTTTTCCGTTGGCAAAAAATTAATGTGAAGTTGGAAACTTCAAAAAATACTTCGATTCATATATAAATTTTATATCTTCAGTGCCTTCTAATTCAAGAAAAAAGATGAATTTTATTTTAAAAAAATACAAATGTAATGACTGTTAACTGTATTAAGTGGATAAAAATTTGTTGAAACAATTCGATAACATATGTCAATAATGGCATATCTTAAAAATGTAATCCGTTCATAAGTGAAAGTGCTGTGGTTTTTCTTTAACTGTAAGTAATAAAATATTACTTATAGTAATAGATTGTTTAATTGTAATTTTTCTTGTACATTTTTTTTAACAGTCTTGACAGGTAAGATTTATTTGTATCATAGATAATTTTCGAAAATGAGTTTAGCTAGAATCCAAACAATCCGTGTTCCGCGAAATTATTAAGTCGCAAATAGAACTTGTCTGAAGATAGAGAATAATGCATCCTGATACTATGCATAATAAAAATACACTGGTTCATACAACTACCGTTCTGACCGAAAATGGTGTTGATCAAGGAAGCGAGAGCCTTGTCATTGAAAAGCCTTATACCGTAGCTTTGAACGATGAAAATATTGGTACGGCAATGGTTCTTGAAACAGGGCTTATGGAATTTGGAGTCGGTTTCCTTTTTGGCCAGGGTTACATTGAAACACCTGAACAGGTCAGAGAGGTGTATGTCTGTCCCGATGGTAGAATTCTGGTCCATGCCGATGTGGATGAAGATATTCAACCCAAGGATGTTATTATAACCTCCGGGTGCGGTGGTACTGGTAAGATTTCCCGGGAGATGCTGGATGGAAGTATTGGCGACCTGCAGGAATATTCACTTTCTATGAACGAGGCAGGACAGTTTATCCGACAGGTTCTGCATGCTTCAGAGCTTGGCCAGCAGACACATTGTGTCCATGGTTGCGGTTTATGGTCAGATGGTAAGCTTCAGTGTTTTTTTGAAGACATAGGACGCCACAATGCAGTTGATAAGGTTATAGGGGCAATTCTGCTTGGCAAGACAACCAACCGGTCAGCCGTTTACACAACCGGCCGCCTTACTTCGGATATGGTTCTCAAATGTGCCCGAATAGGAATCCCTATCGTCATGTCACGTACTTCAGCTTCTTCCCTT
>JBNLAL010000393.1:0-1400 GCA_050302115.1 Gammaproteobacteria bacterium
ATCCTGCATGTATTGTTTTATATCCATGTTTTTTTCAGATTAAAATTATCTGTAGCTTTTTAGTATCAACGCCTGCTATGGCCAAAAATAATGTATTGAATTGATCCCAGGCATTATCTTTACGTGCGCTCTTTAATGTCCGGTCGATCATTGCACAATAGCGTAGCAATTGCTGCAAGGTTTTACTTTTATGTCGTTTCAATATTGCTGTTAATGGCCGCTTCTTTTGATCCCAGATTCTGTATGAATTGAAAATACTATCAATGGGAATGCCGGATTCAAGTTGATATGCCATCGAACAGGTTCTTCTGAACTCCCACATCAGAGCACCAAACAGGGTTAATGGTTCCAATCCCTCATTCTTTAAACCATTTAGCATTAATAATGTTCGATCAGCATTACCCAGGTAAGCACTTTCGATCATGTCGAACACATCGTAACGTGAACTATCGGCAACAGCGGCAATGACATCTTCAATATCAATATTTTCTTTTTCCACTAACAGGACCAATTTTTCTATTTCCTGTCTGGCTGCGAGCAGATTGCCTTCAACACGTTGTGCAATCAGTCGGGCGGCATCCAGTGTAATGCGTTTTTGTTTTGCCTGTAGTCTTGCCTGAATCCAGCCAGGTAATTGTCCCGGGTTGATCGGCCAAACCTGTATTAGTACGCCTGTTTTTTCAATTGCTTTTAACCATTTCGTGTTTTGCACAGACTTGTCCATTTTATCGGCGCTGATAATAAGCAGGTTGTCTTCATTAAACTGTTCTGCGTATTCAAACAGCACAGCACCACCTTCCTTGCCGGGCTTGGGGGAGGTCATGCGTAATTCGATCAAACGCCGGTTTGAAAACAGGGAAAGGTTGCCGGTTGCCTGATTGATTGATGCCCAATCAAAGCCTTTATCGACATTAAATACATTGCGTTCATCAAAACCCTGGGCACGGGCTGTCATGCGAATCTGATCAATACATTCAAGTTTTTGCAATGGTTCATCACCACTAACAAAATAAATCGGAGCGAGGTTGGAACGTTGCAGGTGCGACTCTAACTGATCGGGGCGCAATCGCATGGAGTTATTTTTTGCCGCTACTTATTAATGCCTGTAAGCGACGCAGTACCTGGCTGGATGATCGCAATACCAAATCTTCACGAATAAGTTCTTCTTCAGAAAATTTACCTAATACGGCGTTTTCATCGAAGGTAAAATCTCTGGACATGCCGATCGGGTCATCTTCAACAATCTGTTTGCCACCTGCTTCTGATAAATCCATCCTTGCCTTATAGGTAATCAGGTATTCTTCAACCTTACCCGTAACAGCGTTAACTGTTAATACGGATTTTTCAAATGATTCATCTTTTAGGATAACGACATATGACGCACTGTCAGGTGTTGAGGC
>JBNLAL010000394.1:0-1366 GCA_050302115.1 Gammaproteobacteria bacterium
CGAATTCCCGGCGTGGAATACGGCGAAGTTTTTCGTAGCGTTCCTGTAAGATTACGTAATCAACATTTAACTTACCTCACCAGCATCAATGCTTATGGAAAGCAACGCGATCTCAATCGTTCACTTGATATTCAACATAATCCCATTGAAATGCCAAAAGATGGCATTCTATTGACTGAATACCTGGGAAAATTACTAAATGTGAAAGAAGGTGATGATATTTTTATTGAAGTACTGGAAGGAAACAGACCTGTTAGAAAAGTACGTATTGTTAATTTAACCAGCCAATATCTGGGTGTGGCTGCATATATGGATCGATTCGCTTTGAATCGTCTAATGCAGGAGGGTGAAGCTATCTCTGGTGCCTATCTCAAGATTGATCCACGTTATGAAAATAAAATCTACAACACTTTAAAAGATATGCCACAAGTCGCAAATACGGTAGCAAGAAAACACATTATTAGTGCTTTTTACGAAACCTCAGCTGAATTTGTTTATATCTTTATCGGTTTCATATCAATACTCGCCGGCATTATTACCTTTGGCGTTGTATATAATGCAGCACGCATCGCCCTCTCGGAACGTAGTCGAGAGTTGGCCAGCATGCGTGTACTTGGTTTTACACGTGCAGAAATATCATTCATCCTGTTGGGCGAATTGACAATATTAACCCTATTGGCCATTCCATTAGGTCTGATCTTTGGTCGAATATTGTCATGGTATATGATATTAAAAATTCCACAGGAGATATTTCGCGTACCCTTGATTATTGAACCATCTACCTATGCGACAGCGGCTTTGGTCGTTATCATTGCTTCTATCCTGTCCAGCCTGGTAGTGCGTTCAAGACTGGATCATCTTGATCTGATTGCAGTATTAAAAACAAAGGAATAATTAAAGGATAATAAAATGACAAGTTTGCGCAATCATATTGGACTTATAATCGGTGTTATTGTCGTCATTGTAATTATTGTTATTGGTTTTATTCCTCGTCCTGTATTAGTCGATGTTGCTACTGTTAAACGTGATATTCTGGAAGTCACTATTGAAGAAGAAGGAAAAACGAGAGTAATTGATCGTTATATAGTATCTGCTCCCGTCGATGGTTTTGCCAGACGGCTCGATTTAAATGTCGGCGATACTGTTGAAAAAGGCAAACAAATTCTTTATCTGGAACCTTTACGTTCCAATGTATTAGATCCGAGAAGTCGAGCCGAGGCAGAAGCAAGAGTATCTGCTGCAACTGCAACACTTAAAGCAGCAGAACGTAATGTACTTGCTTCCAGTGCTGATGCACAGTTTGCTGCTAATGAACTCGAACGTTTAAAACGACTTTATGAGTCTAAAACAAGTTCACTTGATCGCT
>JBNLAL010000395.1:0-1345 GCA_050302115.1 Gammaproteobacteria bacterium
ATTTATATTATTAAAAATAATTATTTATATTAATCCAAAATTTATGTCAATTTTTCTTTTGATAGAAAAGTGTATAATGAATAAAATTTGTCACTGTGAAAAGTTCCAATTCATTACCGTTTAATAACAAAAAAAAATCTCCAACTATTGTTATCGATCGTAGCCTAAGCTACGCCTTCACCAATATTCTGATTAACAGTTCACAGGCATCAACCAGTAAAATCGCCATTGAAGCAGATTGGGATGAAACTATGCTGACTTTTAGAGTGAAGGATAATGGTCATGGAATTGATCCAAACATATTAAAACATATAGGTAACGATATAGTTGCCGGAACAGGCATTGAAAAAGGGATGGGTATTGGTCTTTTTCTAGCAAAAACAACAATTGAACGATTCGGCGGCACTCTCTCCATTGAAAGTAATTCACATGGAACGACTGTAACGATAAATGTTCCGTTAAAAGCATTAACGATTGATTAAAGAATGAATACTAAACTGTTACTGGTAGACGATGATGACACCTTTCGCCTTGTGCTGGCAAAAGCCTTACGCAAAAGAGGGTATGAGGTAAACAGCACGGCCAACATTGATGAAGCCCAAACTGTAGCCAGAGAAATGAAACCGGGTTTCGCCATCGTTGATCTTAAAATGGCCGATGAATCCGGTTTAACCCTGATACCCGAACTTTGCAAAATAAGTCCAGGGATACGTATTGTCATGCTTACAGGTTATGCAAGCATCAATACTGCTGTAGAAGCAATAAAACTTGGCGCAATTAATTATTTAACCAAACCGGCAGATACCGATGAAATAATTGAAATGTTTAAACAGGACAATATGTCCATGAAAGAAGCAAAACCATTACAACAGGTTGAATGGGATCACATAGAGGAAGTACTTCAGGCCTGCAATGGCAACATCACGCAGGCTGCCGAAAAGCTCGGCATGCACAGACGAACATTACAGAGAAAATTAAAAAAGAGACCGATTTAAGTATTAAAGAACAATCAAGCAGCCTGGACAGGAATATGGTCTTTAATCCTTGTTATATTGTTATCCTGATCAAGATATATAAGTGTCGGTTTAAAGTGGCTAATTTCATTTTCGTTAATCCTGCCATAAGCACAGATAATGACCCTGTCTCCCGGGTTCGCCTTGTGTGCTGCTGCCCCATTAACTGAAAATATCTTTGAATTATCTTCGGCACGAATGGCATAGGTCGTAAAACGTTCGCCATTGGTAATGTTATAAATGTCGATCTGTTCATACTCATGAATACCTGCTTTATCCAGCAGGGCACCATCAATGGCACATGAACCATCGTACTCAAGTTCCGCATGTGT
>JBNLAL010000396.1:0-1316 GCA_050302115.1 Gammaproteobacteria bacterium
AATAAAGAATTCATTGGAATGGATGAAGAAAAACCGCCTTTGATTGTCATTAGCCATGGTGGTCCGACGGGTGCGTCACATAACGGTTTAAAAATGGTTGTTCAGTTTTTTACAAGCCGGGGTTTTGCAGTGCTGGATGTAAATTACAGTGGTAGCAGTGGTTATGGTCGAGAGTATCGCCAGCGGTTAATTGGACAGTGGGGAATTGCTGATGTTAATGATTGTAGCAAGGCTGCACAGTATGCAGCTGAACAGGGCTGGGTTGATAAAAATCGTCTGGCAATTCGCGGTGGAAGTGCAGGCGGGTATACGACATTAGCGGCATTGGCATTTACCGATGTTTTTAAAGCAGGCGCAAGTCATTATGGTGTCAGTGATCTGGAAGCATTGGCTAAAGAAACACATAAATTTGAATCTCATTATCTTGATTCTTTAATTGGACCCTATCCGGAAAAAAAGGAAATTTATAAACAACGATCACCAGTTAATGCAATAGAAAACTTGTCCTGTCCCGTTATCTTTTTTCAGGGACTTGAAGACAAGATTGTCTTGCCCAATCAAGCTGAAATGATGGTTAATGCATTAAGACAGAAAGGCATTCCTGTCGTTTATATTGCTTATGAAGGTGAACAACATGGTTTCAGGCAATCAAAGAATATAAAACGCACACTGGAAGCAGAACTCTTTTTCTATTCAAAGATATTTGACTTTGAATGTGCCGATGAAATTGAACCAATAGAGTTTTTATAGGTTACTGATTACTGCTTTGGTATATTCTTTGGTTGATGCACTACCTTGTAGGTCGCCCGTACGTGTTTTTGGATTTTTCAGTGTTTCTTGAATTGCTGAACGTAGTTGGTCACCTAAGGGTTTCTCATTAATGTGATCCAACATCATCGCTGCGGCAAGTAACAGGGCGGTTGGATTTGCTATCCCCTTGCCAGCAATATCAGGTGCAGTACCATGCACTGCTTCAAAGATGGCAGCATCTTTGCCAATGTTGCCTCCCGGGGCGAGGCCTAAACCACCAACCAAACCGGCGATTTCATCTGAAAGAATATCGCCGAACATGTTTGTGGTTAAAATCATATCAAACTGTGATGGGTTGGTAACTAATTGCATGGCAGTGTTATCAACGATCCTGTCTTCAATTTCTAACTGCCCTTCATATTTCTTGCTAACTTCTCTTGCTGTTTCCAGAAAGAGCCCTGTCAGTTTTTTTAAAATATTGGCTTTATGAACAATAGTGACTTTTTTTCGATTATTCTTAACGGCGTAATCAAATGTATATTCGGCAATACGGCGACAGCCTGCAC
>JBNLAL010000397.1:0-1315 GCA_050302115.1 Gammaproteobacteria bacterium
TTACCAACGCCACAAAATAAATCGAGAACATGTTCATCAGCCTGTGGTTCCAGGTATTCAATGGCCTTATCAATCATCTTGCGATTGATTTCAACATTGATCTGGGTAAAGTCAGTCGGTTGAAAATAAATCTTTAAATTATGCTCGGGTAATTCATAAAAAAGTTCTACTTTATCTGTTTCATCCAAACGATGGATGCTGTCATAACCCCCGGGTTGTAAAAATAATTTAAAGTCATTTTTTTGTTCAAAGCTTTTTAATTTATTTAAATCATCTTCATCAAATGCAGCTAAATGACGAATCACCAGTGCTGTGCCATTGTCACTGACGGCAACTTCAATCTGTGGAATCTGATTAGGTATCGATAAACTTTCAATCAGTTCCTGTAACAGGTATAACTTTTTACCAACGGCAGGATGCAAGACTTCACAGCTTTCGATATCGGCAACAAAAGGACTACGTTTTTCCCGAAAGCCTACCAGCACCTTTTCTTTTTTAATAACATGCTTTACTGCCAGACGCGCCTTATGCCGATAGCCCCATAACGGGCCGGTTAATGGAGGTAATATTGATTCCGGCTGGACATGTCCCAGATGTAGAAACTGTTCCAGTAACACATCCTGTTTATGGGTGAGCTGTGCCTCGGTTTGCATATGCTGCATGCTACAACCGCCACAATAACCGAAGTATTCACATGAAGGTTCGATACGTTTAAAACTCTCACTGATGATCTTTTCAGCAACACCTTCATCAAACTTTGAACGGCTACCGACATAACTAAATTCAACGGTTTCACCAGGTAAGGCATTATCAATAAACGTGGTCTTACCATTAACGTGTGCAATACCACGCCCTTCATGAGAAAGAGATTCAATTTCTGCCTGGAAAAGACCCTGCGGGATCTTTTTACGATGACGACGACCCATAAATAATAATCAAGCTTGCCAGGCTTCGAGGAATTCCTGCAAATGAGGTTTACCTTCGCTCTTTAACATATCGCGCACCTGCTCGCATTCCTGTTGATAGGCATTTTCAGTCAAGCGTCCACGTATGAGTTCATAACGTAAATAAACCAGATAGGTATTCAACACATCTGTTTCACAATAATTACGAATCGCTTCAATCTCACCAGCATGATAACAATCCCAGACCTTGTCACCACTCATGCCCATCTTCCCGGGGAAACCGAGTATCGTTGCGATTTGATCCAGTGGTGCCTTGGCCTGTGGCATATAACCGGACAATACATCCATTAAATCCGTATGACGGCTATGAAAACGGGATAAATAATTATTCCATTTAAAACTATTATCAT
>JBNLAL010000398.1:0-1303 GCA_050302115.1 Gammaproteobacteria bacterium
CGGAACCTGCTTTTTATGAGTTATGGCATAGTCGGCATGATCCAGGCAGCAGCAGGCTTTTTCAGCTTCTTTGTGGTCCTGTTTGACGGTGGTTGGGAATATGGTCAGGACCTGGCCAGCAATACCTTGTTATATCAACAAGCAACAACCGCGTTTTTTGCTTCTGTGATTATCTGTCAGATCGCCGATGTCATCATTTGTCGCACACGACGTCAAAGTCTGTTTACAGTAGGGTTTTTAAATAACCGTCTTATCCTGTTTGGCATTTTTACCGAATTAGTATTGGTGGGTTTAATCAGTTACACGCCATGGTGTAATACACTTTTTAATACTGCTCCACTTGAATATTGGCACTTCCTTTTAAGTGTACCATTCGCGATATTAATATTTGTTGGTGATGAATTAAGACGTGTTTTTGTCAGACGCGATAACCGTTTTGTGCTGAGGTGGCTGACCTGGTAAACCGTTTACTCCAGCTTGTTTAGTTCTAATGCGGGAACATCGTTGCTTACTTCTTCATTGTTCTCGTGTAATAACAATCGTCGTGCGTCGTCACTGCTCATATGATATTCAATACCGATATCTTTGCGGCCAAGCACAAGATGAGGTTCGGTTTTTACAATAACGAAAACGATCGCTTCGTTATTCTTTGTTGTTACTTTTATTAATGATTCCTTTTCGGACGCCTCATAACGACTGACAGAGATTGCCATAGCGGTTTGCCAACTAAATACGAGGCTTTGCAGATCCTCCGGTTTGATATCTAACGGGTTTTGCAATTGCCATCCGCTATCTGTTTTTTCGATTATATTGTCAGGAAACGTTATCTTTGTAATTTCAGTACCTTCTTTTAATAACCTTGTATCAGCAAAAAAAGAGGCATTGGTCATGAGTTGCTGATATAAAAAATCATTAACCATATGTATTCTGTTATCGAATAAAACATAGCGCCTTTGATCAATGGCATCGGTATTTCCAAATTGAAATTCATTGTCGTCGAGTTTCATAATTAATTTGGGTTCGGTTAGATCAAACTGACCAAGATCAACTTCTTCAGGGTTTAAACTGCCATGTGATTCGACCTGTAACATACGTAACATGGCATTAATACGTGACATGTTTGCATTAAACTGCATGGGAGAGTTCATTCGCCAGCCATCAATTTCCTTATGAAAGGCAAAGTTATCCAGGTCTTTGCGAATAATTTCTATATTGGAAATAGTCGATGCATCAATATTTGTAAGGTGCGTAACTTCCTGTATGGATTGTTTATCAGACCAGGAAATATAGATTGATAAAATAA
>JBNLAL010000399.1:0-1260 GCA_050302115.1 Gammaproteobacteria bacterium
CAGGTCTTTGTTGGTGGCTGCAATAACCCGGACATCTACGGTGATGGTCTTGTTGCCACCGACACGTTCAAAGGCTTTTTCCTCCAGGACCCGCAGCAGCTTGGTCTGGATCTCCATGCTGATTTCACCAATTTCATCCAAAAAGATTGTTCCACCGTTGGCCTGTTCAAACCTGCCAATCCGTTGTTTCTCAGCGCCGGTAAACGAACCTTTTTCATGCCCGAAAAGTTCGCTCTCAAGCAGTGATTCGGGTATATTGGAGCAGTTAATTTTAACAAAGGGATGTTTACGGCGGTGACTGTTAAAATGAATTGAACCGGAGAGGAAACTTTTTCCTGTTCCGGTATCACCGGTAATCAGGATTGTTGAGTCTGTTGTTGAGAATTTTTTCAGGCTGGCGATGACCTTCTTTATTGAAGGGCTTTCGGCAACAATTTTGTCGAAATCATAGATAATATCCTGTTTTCCACGCAGGTAATCTATTTCATTCTCCAGTTCCCGCTGTTTGATGGCTCTTTGCACAACCAGTTGCAGCCTGGCAGAAGAGAAAGGCTGTGCGACAAAATCAAAAGCACCCTGCTTAATTGCATCAACTATAAATTCAGTATTGTCCGTTTTACTGGTAAGTATTACAGGTGTAAATGGCAGAGTTTTGTTGGCGAACTCAAGAAGCTCGAAACCGCTCTTTTCCTTATCGGATACGTTAAGGATGATAACGTCATAGTGATTTTTCTTTACATCCTGCTTGAATGATTTTGGATCATTTATAAAAACTAGTCTGGACATCTCTTCCAACGCTTCAGCCAGTGTGTTTGAACAGGCGTCGAGACACTTATAAACAAGGATTGAATACTTTGACGATGACATTTTTTCTCGTAATTGCAAGAGTTAATTTCAAATTCGTTAACTTAATTCCTATTTTGTAATATACCAATAATTACAAAAAGTAAACAACATTTACGTTATTTAGAACGCTTTGTTCTGGATTGCATGTTAATATAATATGTTAGAGTAGGGTCGTGATTCAGTTGATGGATGATGAAACGTACATGAGAATTGCCATTGCCAAGGCAAAGGAATCTGCTGTCAATGAAGAAGTACCGGTAGGTGCCGCTATCGTCAGTGCAGATGGCGAAGTGCTTGCTTCTGCAGGTAATGAAATTGTTTGTAATAATGACCCGGTCGGTCATGCTGAGATTATTGCTCTGCGCATGGCTGCTCAAAAAAATAATAATTTCCGTCTGCCCGGAACCACCGTGT
>JBNLAL010000400.1:0-1256 GCA_050302115.1 Gammaproteobacteria bacterium
TTATAATTACGTTTGAATACTATTCAGTCCTTTCATTGAAAACAAAAAGCCTTATATATTTAAGGACTTACTTTATTTTTTTAATTATCCCATCCAGTTCATCCAGGGAATGATAGTGGATCGACAAGGTTCCTTTTTCTTTTGTAGAAGGACGGATTGACACACTGGCACCCAGTCGTTCAGACAATTCGGTCTCCAGTTTTTTTATATTGCTATCAACAACATTTTTCTTCTTACTTTTGCTTGAAGACCCCGTTAGTATTTTTTTGGCAAGTGCCTCTGTCTCTCGCACCGATAAACCACGTTTTGCAACTTGTGCTGCAATGTGAGATTGATCACTTTTACTTAATGTTAATAACGCTCGCGCATGCCCCATTTCAAGATCACCTTTTACCAATAATGCTTTGACATCCTCGGCAAGTTCAAGCAATCGAATGAGGTTTGATACTGATGAACGTGAACGACCGACACTATCGGCAATCGCTTCATGCGTCATGCCAAATTCCTGTATTAACCGGGACAAGGCCTGTGCTTCTTCAAGAGGATTAAGGTTTTCACGTTGTATGTTTTCGATCAATGCCATACACATGGCGGTTTGATCTGAAACTTCTTTAATAACAACAGGAACTTCATGTAACCCGGCCTGTTGCGCCGCACGCCAACGACGTTCGCCAGCAATAATCTCGTAAGAGTCTTTACCCAGTAATTTACGTACTACAATAGGTTGCACCATCCCCTGGGCACGAATGGAATCAGCTAGTTCATCAAGGGCCTTGGCATCAAAGTCTTGACGTGGTTGATACTGTCCACGTTGGATAAGATCAACGGCAAGCATTTTTAAAGAATCATTCTCTGTGGATGAACTTGACGATTCACTGCGTGTACCTAACAAGGCATCAAGCCCTTTTCCTAATCCACGTTTTTTTGCTGCCATATTTTTTATTATTTCTTTGTTACACTTAATAAATAAATTATGCTGCAAGACCTTCTCTGCGTAACATCTCTCCTGCCAATGCCAGATAGGCAACAGCGCCTGTTGAAGACTTATCATAAGCCAGTGCAGCCAATCCATGACTCGGTGCTTCAGCCAGCCTGACATTACGAGGAATAATCGTACGGTAGACCTTTTCTCCAAAATGTTCCATCAATTGTGCTGAAACCTGTGTGGCAAGATTATTACGCGGGTCATACATCGTCCTTAATAAACCTTCAATCTTAAGATTTGAATTCAAAAACTTTCTTATCTTCTCTATGGT
>JBNLAL010000401.1:0-1227 GCA_050302115.1 Gammaproteobacteria bacterium
TATTATTTAGACTTTTATATTAATTTAATAAAGAAGTGATTTAAATGAAAAATATTTTTTTGATAATACTTTGTTTGTTTCAAACACAATTATTTGCTGCTGAAGTAAATGTTTATTCAGCACGTAAAGAAGCTTTAATAAAACCACTTTTTAATCAGTTTACTGATGAGACCGGCATTAAGGTGAATCTGGTTTCCGGTAATGCGGATACATTAATAAAGCGTCTGGAAGTTGAAGGTAAAAATACACCAGCAGATGTTTTGTTAACGGTTGATGTTGGTCGTTTATTAAGAGCTAAAGATCAGGGTCTTTTTCAAGCCATAGATTCAGAAATATTAATCAATTCAATACCGGAACATTACCGTGACTCAGATAATCAATGGTATGGATTGTCTTTACGATCACGAGTCGTTGTATATGCTCCTGATCGTGTCGATGAATCAGAGCTAACTGGTTACCAGGGCTTAGCTGATCCAAAGTGGAAAAACAGGATTTGTGTGCGTTCATCATCGAATGTTTACAACCAGTCTCTTGTTGCAGCTATGATTGCCAACGAAGGTTTGGAAGTTACTGAAAAATGGGCAGCAGGTCTGGTTAGGAACTTTGCACGTAAACCTAAAGGTGGGGACCGTGATCAAATCAAGGCCGTTGCTGCAGGCGTTTGTGATCTTGCCATTGTAAATACGTATTATCTTGCTGGTATGTTGCGATCCAGTCAGGATTCGGAAATTGAAGCTGCAAAAAAAGTAAAGTTATTCTGGCCGGATCAAAATGGTCGTGGCGCTCATATGAATATAAGCGGCGCTGGTGTTTTAAAGCCAGCCAAACATAAGCAGGAGGCTATCCAGTTACTCGAGTTTCTGGTCAGTGATGAGGCACAAAAATGGTATGCAGAAACCAACCATGAGTTTTCAATTAATCCGGACATAGAAAGTAGTTCTGTCCTGAACAGCTGGGGTGAGTTTAAGGCCGACAAACTGGATCTGAATTTATTGGGCAAATATAACAAGGATGCAGTATTACTCATGGATCGGGTAGGCTGGAAATAATCCGGGATTGTTAAATGCTCTTATCACGGACAGCACAGGCAACCTCGTTCGATTTTAAAAACATTGTCTTTCCATTAAATATATGGAATGGGGTTTTAATAGTATTGGCGCTATTATTTTGCATTCCGCTTTCAGTTGTCTTTGGCTCTGTATTTTTTCCTGCTCAGGAAATCTGGTC
>JBNLAL010000402.1:0-1224 GCA_050302115.1 Gammaproteobacteria bacterium
GATCATGGTTTCGACGTCATCTTTGATCTGTTTGATGATCGCGTGTGCGGTCTGACGCGGGATCTTTTGGCTGAGGATATTGAGTTTTTCGTGTTTCAGTGCCTTTGAGTAATCCTTTCTATCTTTGCTAATTAATGTTCTTAACGGTGTGATCGGCAGGTAACGATCGATTTGTAATTCTTTCGGTGCGATGGTTTTTATGCTGGCGAAGGTTTCGAGCAGTATCGTGCCCGGTTCAATGCCTTCCATTTCGATGGTGGTGATGTAGGTGTTACCGATCTCGCTGCTCATGACCATTTCCATGGATTCGGACACCATCGGGTGTTCCCAACTGACAAAGGCCATGTCTTCACGGCTGAGTGCCTTGTTACGATCAAAAGTCACAGTAAGGCTGTCATCACCGAGACCGGGGAAGTAACCGATACGCATGTGATCACTGGGATGCAGTATCCAGGTGTTTTCGGAATGTTCTTCGTGATCGACACCCCAGGCATCGAACATTTGTTCCATGTAATCCATCAAGACATCGGCTTGTTCTTCCTCATTGATCTTGTCAATGATCTCTTCGGCAATGTCCTTACGACAGGAGTTGAGTTCAACCAGTCGATCGCGGCCGTCATGCATGGCCTGTTTGACTTCCGTATTGTGTTTGTTGGTTGCATCGATCAGTTTAGTGATATCCGTATCCGGTTTATCCAGAGCGTTATTGATCTCGGCTTCAAACTTTTCATAGATGGCATAACCTGCGGCACAACTTTCCTTGAAGATATTCAGGCCGTCGTTGTACCAGTGAAATAAAATTTCCTGTGCGGTCGTTTCAATATAGGGAACATGGATATTAATCGTTTCCGTTTGACCGATACGATCCAGTCGCCCGATACGTTGTTCCAACAGATCGGGGTTCAATGGTAGGTCGAATAAGACTAAATGATGTGCGAACTGGAAGTTACGGCCTTCACTCCCTATTTCGGAACAGACCAATACCTGTGCGCCCATTTCCGTATCGGCAAAATAGGCAGCAGCACGATCGCGTTCGATGATACTCAGACCTTCGTAGAAAGCGGCACTACGAATACCGACACGCAGTTGTAAATATTTTTCCAGACCAGTTGCAGTTTCGGCGTTGGCGCAGATAACCAGTACCTTTTCATCTTTTAATTTGTTTAATAAATCGATCAAGTGTTGAACGCGCGGGTCCTGTTTCAACCAGTCATCATTATTAAA
>JBNLAL010000403.1:0-1206 GCA_050302115.1 Gammaproteobacteria bacterium
TTTGGCAAGATCAACAATATCTGTTCTTCTTTCCCGTAAAGAAGGCACATGCACCCGGATAACATTTAGTCGATGTAATAAATCTTCCCGAAACTTACCCTCTTTTACCAGTTGTTCAAGATTTTGATGCGTAGCCGCTATAACACGTACATCAACTTTAATCGGAATATGTCCACCAACACGATAAAACTCACCTTGCGCAAGAATACGCAATAAACGTGTTTGTAAATCAGCGGGCATATCTCCAATTTCATCGAGGAATAATGTTCCACCATTGGCTTGCTCAAACCGTCCCAACCGTTGTGCTGATGCCCCCGTAAAAGCTCCTTTTTCATGACCAAATAACTCTGACTCAAGCAAATCTTTGGGTATCGCTGCTGTATTAATAGCAATAAATGGTTTACTAGAACGTGGGCTATGTGCATGTAAAGCACTGGCAACCAGTTCCTTACCTGTCCCTGATTCGCCGGTAATTAATACAGTCAGGTTTGAACTTGATAAACGACCAATTGCTTTAAACACTTCCTGCATGGCTGGAGCGGAACCAATAATCGGGGAGCTAATAAGTGGCTGTTCTTCTATTTCCTGATTCGCTGCATTCTTTTGCTTATGTGAAAATGCACGTTTAACCAGACTAACAACTTCATCAACATCAAATGGCTTGGACAGATATTCAAAGGCACCTCCCTGAAACGCAGATACTGCCCTGTCCAAATCAGAATAGGCCGTCATGATAATTACCGGCACATCCGGTGTTTGTTCTTTTATTTGCTCCAATAGTGTAATGCCATCCATACCCGGCATACGAATATCTGAAATGATGACATCAGGTTCATCGCTGTGGAGTTTTTTCAAAACATCGTCAGGATTAGAGAAACTCTGAATCTTAACGTCCGTTTTTTGCAGTGCCTTTTCTAAAACCCAGCGTATGGATTTATCATCATCGACTATCCAGACTTTTTGTTGTTCATCCATCTGTTTGTTCCATTGGGAGTAAGATGATGAAGTAGGTTTTGTCGTCTTTGCGTTCATAACTGATTAAACCGCCGTGTGATTGAATAAGTTGTTGTGCAATAGATAAACCCAGGCCACTCAGAATTGCCAGTATAATTCTCGGTAATCTGATGCTGGTAATGACCATGACTGCACTGTCCGGAACCGGGAATCTGCATCCAAAAAATCCGTTGGCAAGAGCTTTGATAATAT
>JBNLAL010000404.1:0-1192 GCA_050302115.1 Gammaproteobacteria bacterium
GATCTAGGAATTATTAATGATTGCCATCATGATGATACCTGGCGCAATATAATCAATATAATTGAAACCATCCATAGTACCAATCCTCGGTCCTATCAAACTTCCGAAGATGACGAAATATAAAGTCATACTGATAGCTGGCGGCAGTATTGTTTGTACCCATATACGTGTAAACCGGGAAATTTCCTTAATTACTATGGTATTAAATGCGACTAATTTTGAATGTTGATGCATGGTTAATTGTTGTTACTGATTAACAAATCAAGAAACAGTTCTTCCAGTCGATTCGATTTATTACGCATACTGCAAATTTTAATATTATTCCCTGAAAGTAAATCAAACAGTTCATTAAGGTTTTTTTTGCGGACGACTTCAACCTCAATGGTCGATGGGTCAACCAGGGTTGCAGTAAAGCCATTTAGTTCGGGCAAAATTGAAACCGGGTCAATCAGATCCAGGATAAATGTTTCTTTATTTAATTTGGACAGTAATTGTTTTATTGATGTGTTTTCTATAATTTGACCTTTATCAATGATAGCAATGTTTTTGCACAGACTTTCAGCTTCTTCCAGATAGTGTGTTGTCAGGACAATAGTAATTCCCGATCGGTTAATCTCAAGCAGAAAGTCCCACATTGAGCGTCTTAACTCGACATCAACACCCGCCGTAGGTTCATCCAGTATTAACATGCGTGGTTCATGGATTAAAGCCCGGGCAATCATTAACCGGCGTTTCATCCCGCCGGAAAGGTTTCGGGAACGTTCATGACGTTTGCCCCACAAACCAAGTTTGCCCAGGTATTTTTCTGCACGGATGTGTGCTGTTTTACGATCGATTCCATAAAAACCGGCCTGATTGATAACTATTTCAAGACAGGTTTCGAATTGAGAAAAATTGATCTCCTGGGGTACGATTCCTATTGATGCTTTAGCGGCTTCTGTCTCTGTAGATATATCATGACCGAATATTTTAACTGAACCTGATGTTTTTCTTACGAGATCGCAAATTATTCCTATCGTTGTAGATTTTCCTGCGCCATTAGGGCCAAGCAGGGCAAAGAAGTCACCTTCGTTAACATCTAAAGTGATACCACTAAGTGCGATAACACCATTTTTATAGGTTTTTTTTAATTGTTTGATTTCAAGTGCAGGCATTTTTTTTTAAGAATATGAAACATTGGGCTACAACAGCC
>JBNLAL010000405.1:0-1190 GCA_050302115.1 Gammaproteobacteria bacterium
ATCGCGTATTACAAATTAAACTCAACCGGCTGGTATTATGTGGCGGTTGCGGATTCTGAAGAATTACTAAACAGCGAATAAGCTGATTCATCATTATCTTTTTCAAAAAACGTAACTTTCTATATGGCTGACTGGACAGTCTATATTTTACGTTGCAAAGACAACTCTCTTTACACGGGTATAACCCGTGATCTGGCAAGAAGACTGGATGAACACAATAACAACAATCGCCTTGCCTCAGCCTATACCCGATCAAGACGTCCGGTTAAGCTTGTGTTTCAGGAAACACATAAAAATCGATCTTCGGCGAGTAAACGTGAGGCAGAGATCAAGAAAATGGATAAAACGCAAAAAGAAATATTGATCCGGAGTCAGTAGTAAAAATGGACAGTCCCAAAATGACACAAAAATGCTTACGGTTTTTTTCTTTCCTCTTTTTTGTTTTGTTCAACACATCGCTTATTGCCAGCGATGAACTTGAGCAAGCCGAGATCATCGACTGGCATGTGCATGTTGCCGGTCTCGGATATGGAAATTCCGGAAACTTTATTAATGATGCGATGCGTGATAATTATCGCTTCAAGTTTTTTTTAAAATGGATGGACACGACAGAAGAAGAACTGCAACAACAAGGCGATCAGGTTGTTGTACGACGACTCAATGAAAAACTCGAAACATCAAAATATATTGATAAGGCCATCGTCCTGGCACTGGATGGGGTGATCGATAAAAACACCAAACAACTCGATAAAACAAAAACACAGTTTTATGTTGATAATGATTTTGTTGCAAACGAAACAGCCAAATATCCAAAGATGTTATTCGGGGCAAGCATTAATCCGGAAAGAGAAGACAGTATCGAATTGCTTGAGAAATATCATCGTCAGGGAGCAGTATTGATCAAATGGATTCCATCGATCATGCATTTCGATCCGGCAGACAAAAAATTTGAACCGTTTTATAGGAAGATGGCAGAGTTAAACCTGCCTTTATTAACCCATACCGGCATGGAAAAATCATTCCCCAATACCAATGATGCCCTGGCCGACCCGAGACGTCTGGAGTTGGCTTTAAACACCGGTGTAACAGTAATCGCAGCACACATTGCGACCACCGGTGAATCTGAAGGTCAGGATAATTTTGAACGCATACTGCCAATGTTTGCCGAGTTTCCAAACCTGTATACTGAT
>JBNLAL010000406.1:0-1157 GCA_050302115.1 Gammaproteobacteria bacterium
ATCGAAGCGCAATAATCTCCGAAAAATTATTGGAACGCCCGGATCGATTAATTGGATTAATCTTACTGGGGAATAACCTGGTTAATATTATTGCTGCTACTGTATCAACCCTGATTGGAATGCGCTTGTTAGGGGATATTGGTGTCGCCTTATCACCTTTTATTCTTGTCATTGTATTTTTGATCTTTGCTGAAGTCATGCCCAAGACACTGGCTGCCTTTAACCCGGAACAAATCGCATTTCCCGCCAGTTATGTGTTGTCCCCATTAATGAAAATTGCTTACCCGGCGGTTTGGCTGATTAACTGGATATCAAATGGTCTATTAAACCTGTTTGGGGTGGACGTCCATAACCAGGAAGACACTGCTTTATCGCGTGATGAATTAAGAACCATTGTACACGAGGCGGGTGCCCTGATTCCTAAACGCCACCGAAAGATGTTGATCAATATTCTGGAACTCGAAAACGTTACCGTGGATGACATCATGGTGCCACGTAATGAAGTGGCTGCTATTGACCTTGATGATCCGGTGAATGAAATTATCGAACAACTCAATCATTGCCAACATACACGTATACCTGTCTACCAATCCAATATTGATAATATTGTTGGCATACTACATTTCCGGCGTTTGCCACGTGTTTTAAACAGTAAGGAAGAAATCACCACTAATACAATTAAAGATATCCTTATTGAACCCTATTACGTACCGGAAGGTACGCCACTCCATACTCAACTTTTTAACTTTCAACGTAAAAAGCGTCGTTTCGGTATTGTGGTCGATGAATATGGGGTTATTAAAGGCCTTGTTACTCTGGAAGATATTCTCGAAGAGATTGTGGGTGAATTCACGACCGACATGCAAACCTTCAATCTGGATATTCAACGGCAGGATGATGACAGTTATTTGATTGATGGGTCGGTTCATTTACGTGAAATCAACCGGCAATTACAGTGGCAACTACCGACCGATGGCCCCAAGACATTAAATGGTTTGTTACTGGAACAACTGGAATATATCCCTGAAGCAGGCACCACACTGAAGATTGATAACTATCTGGTTGAAATCACACAAGTAACTGATAACGCAGTAAAAATTGCTCGCTTGAAATTAATGGAAGATAATACTGCAAGTTAATAAACTGCTTTTTAGGTC
>JBNLAL010000407.1:0-1056 GCA_050302115.1 Gammaproteobacteria bacterium
TTTGTATGAGTGTTATAAATTTAAAAACCTTATTCAACCCTGAGTCAGTTGCGCTAATCGGGGCATCGGATAGGCCTTCATCACTAGGTAATGTGGTTATGAGAAACCTGCTAAATGGTGGTTTTCATGGTCCTGTATTACCTGTTAATCCCAAGTACGAAACGGTCTGTGGTGTTTATGCCTATCACAAGGTTAGTGATTTACCCGTCGTGCCCGATCTGGCAGTAATATGTACACCTGCTGAAACTATTCCCGACATTATTAGTGAGCTGGGGATTAAAGGAACGCGTACAGCGGTTGTGATCAGCTCCGGCTTTCGTACCAGTGATGGAAATAATGAACTTGAGAAAAAAATGCTGGATGCCGCACGTCCTTATGATTTACGTATTTTAGGACCAAACTGTGTTGGAATGTTGATCCCCAGAATTGGTTTAAATGCCAGTTTTGCACATACTAATTCCCTGCCTGGAAATATTGCTGTGATTTCTCAATCCGGGGCAATCTGTACTTCAATTCTTGATTGGGCCAAATCACGAGGAATTGGTTTTTCCTATTTTCTTTCACTCGGAGACAGTTCGGATATTGATTTTGGTGATTTATTAAATTATCTCGGTACTGAACAGCATACCAAAGGGATACTGCTATATATCGAGTCGATTAAACTTGCACGTAAATTCATGTCTGCTGCAAGAGCTACAGCACGTAATAAGAAAGTCATTGTTATCAAGTCAGGTAGAAAGGAAGAAGGGGCCAAAGCGGCTGCTTCACATACTGGTGCATTGGCAGGTAACGATGATGTTTTTGATGCAGCAATAAGACGTGCCGGTATGCTACGTGTATATTCAATACAAAACCTGTTTGATGCCGTTGAAACACTGGCACATGTCCCTGTAATAAAAAATAATCGTTTAACCATACTTACAAATGGTGGTGGTATAGGAGTATTGGCGACGGATAACCTGGTTGCTCGCGGTGGTCGATTAGCAGAATTGGCTCCGGAAACAATTCAGGAACTGGATGCCTTTTTGCCATCAAATTGGTCTCATAGTAATCCAG
>JBNLAL010000408.1:0-1042 GCA_050302115.1 Gammaproteobacteria bacterium
GATCAAGCCAGCAGCACAGGAATTCTACGGCGGTTGCCCACACGATTGTCCGGATACCTGTTCCATGGTCTTTGAAGTCGAAGAGGGAAAATTAAAAGGTGTAAGAGGGAACAAGGAGCATCCCATGACCCGCGGTGGTCTTTGCGTGAAATTAAAGGATTATGAAAAACGCCATTATCACCCGGACCGTTTACTTTATCCCATGCGTCGTACCGGGCCTAAAGGATCCAAACAATTCGAACGCATAACGTGGGACGAAGCCCTCACTGAAATTACCGATAAATGGAAAGCGATTATTGCTGAGCATGGGCCGCAAGCGATCCTGCCAGTCAGTTATCTGGGTAATCAGGGACTCGTGCACGGTATGAGTGGTGGCGATGCGTTTTTCAATCGCATGGGCGCAACAGTATGCGAACGTACCTTTTGCGGTGAAGGTTCCTGTACAGCCTGGTTACTGACCGTCGGTCCAACAGGCGGTCTCGATGTCGAAAGCTATAAACATTCAAAATATATAGTTATCTGGGCCTGTAACTCAGTCAGCACTAATCTACATCACTGGCATACCGTTAAAGAAGCACAAAAGAACGGTGCCAAGGTTGTTGTGATTGATACTTATAAATCTAAAACAGCCAAAGAAGCGGATTGGCATATCGCACCCAAACCATCTACCGATGGTGCATTGGCAATGGCAGTCATTAACAGCATCATTGAACAAGGACTGGTCGATAAAGATTATGTCGACAACTACACCGTGGGTTTTGATGACCTGAAAGAACATTCAAAGAAACATACACCGGAATGGGCCGAAGAGATTACCGGGATACCCGCAGAGGATATACGCAAACTGGCGAAAGAAATGGCAACGGAACAACCCGTTGGTATTCGCATGGGCGTCGGTTTGGAACGTCATCATGGTGGTGGACAAACAATTCGTGCCGTCGCATCCATTCCGGCATTAACCGGCGCATGGCGTCATGTCGGTGGTGGTGTAACGCAGTTTTCATTCTGGGAACACCCTTATAATTTAGCTGAAATTTCCCGC
>JBNLAL010000409.1:0-1008 GCA_050302115.1 Gammaproteobacteria bacterium
TATATTTTTACTCCATACTGAACTATAATTCCGGGGCTCAATACCAGCAAATGTTAACTTAATTAAAGCAGAACTTTAATGGATGCAGTAACAAACAATCAAAATAATGTCCTCATTGATAGATTTAATCGTGTAGTCGATTATGTTCGCATCTCTGTCACAGATCGTTGTGATTTCCGTTGTGTTTACTGTATGGCTGAAGAAATGGAGTTTGTGCCACGTGTTCAACTCCTGACATTGGAAGAAATATTCCGTATCAGCAGGGCTTTTACAGAACTTGGGGTTAAAAAAATACGTATTACCGGTGGCGAACCATTAGTACGTCGTAATGTCATCAAGCTATTTCAGGATCTGGGACAACTACCGGGTTTAAATGAACTTGTAACAACAACTAACGGTTCACAGCTCCCTGTTTTAGCCCAATCATTATACGATGCCGGGGTAAAACGCATTAATATCAGTCTTGATTCCCTTAAGCCTGATAAATTTAAACGTATCACCCGAGTAGGTGAACTGGATAAAGTATTAGCCGGGATCGATGCAGCCGTCTCTGCTGGTTTTGAAAAAGTTAAAATTAATTCTGTTATTTTAAAGAATCGAAATGATGAAGAGATTATCGATTTGGTTCGATTTGCGAGCGAGCGTGGTATGGATATCAGTTTTATAGAAGAAATGCCATTGGGTGTCATCGGGGATCATGACCGTGCTGAAGCATATTATTCAAGTGATCAAATTCAATCTGATTTGGAACATGTTTTTGAGTTGTTACCTACAACAGAAAATACAGGCGGTCCGTCAAAATATTTTAAAATAAAACAAACAGGAACTCTTGTTGGTTTTATTTCACCACATAGTCATAACTTTTGTGACCGATGCAACAGAGTACGATTAACCTGTGAAGGTAGATTATTGCTGTGTCTGGGTCAGGAACATTCAGTAGATCTTAGGAAAGTGATACGTGCCCATCCAAATGATGATGAAATATTGAAACAGACCATCCGTGATGCC
>JBNLAL010000410.1:0-809 GCA_050302115.1 Gammaproteobacteria bacterium
TCTTGGCATACCAATCACCTGTGCGGGGAAGTTAGGATGTTTGGTGAAGCTACGATGCCTAAACTATGAGAAGGTGTGGGTAAAACTATGATGGTTGGAACCCATAAGCCACAGAGGGGGCTTCTAGGTGGGTGCGATGCTCACACTGGCGGTGAAACCTCAGTGGGTACATTACAAGCCAGATGAAACTATTAAACAGCCTTGTAGTGATTTCCTAGCCTCACACCAAAGGAAGTGTGATTAAGCTTGGCTGGCATGGCAGAATGGAGATGTTAGTCACCTGGAAAGAGGTGATGAAATCACTACTCATGAGGAATGTGTACAACCTCTACAGAATGAAGAACTATCATGATAGCCGTGCTCACGGTCATGAGCGGCATGGATCCTCACATGATTATTGGAAACCCTGGGTTTGGTTAGGTTGGTTTGGTTTGGTTGGTTTGTCGAAGTGGATCTTATTAGGTTGTGGGTCGGTCACAGCGAGACTCCGTGATGCGATCGAAGTCAGAACCTTGAGGAGATGTTGTGACCTTATCACTAGTATACCTAAGGCGTAGTTGTTAACCACTGGCTTCTGCATGTTAAACCAAGTGGCCTTCCTTCTGCTAGCCTGCATGTCATAAATTTCCTTATACTTGCGAGTAGCCACCATAAGTCTACTCAACTTGTCTACATCATTGTTTAGATGGATTTGAGGATGGAAGTCTGGGATACCAGCAGGATCCCGAAGACGGTTGTTAGGCAGGCCTCTCCTCCGGTCGACGCCTGTGGACGCTCATCTCACGCCTAGTTTGCCGCTGCATTGATGT
>JBNLAL010000411.1:0-808 GCA_050302115.1 Gammaproteobacteria bacterium
GATGGCTGATAGCTTCTCAATAGCTATGTGGTCTTGATCAAATTAGAAGAGAGGTGCGTTTGGTTCAACTTGGGACATAGGGCAATGTTCCATTGAGAATTTTAATTAGCTCACATTCACCCCCTCTAGTCACTTATCCGATCCTTCAATTGGTATCAGAGCTGGTATGGTCACTTGTTGGCTCTAACAGGCTTTGTGACCCAAATGTGACATGGACAAAGGTGATGTTAAGCTTGTGGTTTTTAATGGCTAGGATTTCAGTTTTTGGAAAAACCAAACTCACAACTATCTCTTTAGCCAGGGTCGTGTCATTTGGGAGATTGTATAGGAGGCGTACGTGATCCCGGTTACACTCGACAACATGACCCAATGTGAGTTGCAAAGGTATGAAAACAATTACAAGGTTCTTAATTTCATTATTACTGTTCTGGGTAGGAATGTGTATGATAGAGTCTCTCTCCTAGAAACTGCTCATGATGTCTGGTTAAAATTGTGCAATACTTATGAGTGTTCCTCTGAGATTAAGTCTTCATGTAGAGATACTTATAACATGCTAAATAATTGTTGATTGCTTTGCTCGCTTTGAGTCGATTGTTAGCAGCTTACGTTCATGTGGTCCTCTTGCTTATTCTGATAATGAATTTGCTAAACAATTATTGTATGCTCTTGATGACTCTATGTGGGGTATGAAAATCACTGCTTTAGAAGAATATGCTGATTTTGCTACTTTAGACACTGAGAAATTGTTTAACAAGCTTAAATCTCATGAATTGTCTCATAAAGGTCATCCGAATCATGATGCTTCTCT
>JBNLAL010000412.1:0-768 GCA_050302115.1 Gammaproteobacteria bacterium
AGTATTGCTTCCCTTAGTTAGGTGTTTATCGAGTCAATAAAAAGAACTCCCATAGGACATGGTTAGGTTATACATCCTCCTTTGCTTGAGATTAGTTGCAACCACTTGTGCATGACCCCTGTTTTGATAAATCGAACTGATTAATGTAGTTATGCCTTGGTAGACACAAAATCTCATGCAAGCAAAAATTCAAAAGTAACCATGTCTAAATTGTTGGGAGGGGTGATATCTGAGTTAGTGTTAATCTTGCTAAACCTTGATTTTGAGATTGATCGGAGTTGAATAAAAATAGAAAGGTTCCTCAATGACATACACATTCCTACCAGAGTCAAATATTTCACCACATAGCAACTCTTGTTTGTGTTGAGCTTTGTTAAGGGATGTGTCCAATTGAGTTTTAAAAAAATTTCAAAAATGATTTGCTAGCCACATTATTTGCTAGCCTCACCTAGAAATATTTGTGTGCATACCTCCACTTCGGAATATGCGTCCACCGCCAATATATCCACAACTCCCACATCTCCATGATCATGGTTTAGCCATATTGGCGTGCATAACTCCATTCCGGAATATGCGTCTACCGCCAATATCCACACTTAACCAGTCCACACCATTTCATTTGAAAAGAAGTCGTTGAAAAAGTGATTTTTCTCCTCTAATATCATCAAAACCCCTAAGTCCTCAAGAGACGGAGCATAGAAAAAAAAGAGAGAAAAAGTATTGAAAAAAAAGAGAGAAAAAGTATTGAAAAAAAAGAAAGAAAGCTCC
>JBNLAL010000413.1:0-741 GCA_050302115.1 Gammaproteobacteria bacterium
GGCGCTCTCGCTCTTTGGTGCCTTCTTTACAGACATTGAACGAGTGATGCCTGCAGATCGGATTGATTCGTTTGAACGGGTTATCAACCTGGCAAATCCAACTGTGTTTGTGGGCTTAATGTTGGGTGGCGCGTTGCCATTGCTCTTTGGTGGCTTGTTGATTAAAGCTGTTAACCGTGCGGCCGGACAGATTATGTCTGAGGTACGGCGGCAACTGCGCATTCCAGCTATTTGGAACAAAGAGGAAGCGCCTGACTATACCCGGGCGGTCGGCATTTCTACAAAAGCAGCTCAAAATGAACTGGTTCCGTTAGGCTTGATAGCTATTCTAACGCCGATTGTGGTGGGTTTACTTTTGAAGGAACAAGCGCTAGGCGGTTTTCTGGCTGGTGTGATTATGGCCGGCTTGCTGCAAGCTGTCTTTATGTCAAATGCTGGCGGTGCCTGGGACAATGCCAAAAAGTATGTGGAAGATGGATACTTTGGTGGTAAGAACAGTGAAAATCATAAAGCGGCCGTGGTCGGTGATATCGTTGGTGATCCACTGAAGGATACGGCTGGTCCGGCGTTGAACCCGATGATTAAAGTGATCAATCTGGTGGCTCTCATTGTGGCACCGATTGTGGTGCGATTTACGGGCATGTCACTGGGTATTATTATTTTTGTGGTGGTTTGCGTTGGCTTGATTCTCTGGTCTGTGATGCGTAGTGACCGGGATGATGACACGGTGAATGAAGCGAT
>JBNLAL010000414.1:0-739 GCA_050302115.1 Gammaproteobacteria bacterium
CATTAAACAATAAAAGTTCTGCGCCCGTTTCGTCATGCCACCAGCTTTCTTCCAGGTTGAAATTACCAAACAGAGACAACAACCATAATGCCATTTCGGCAAAGTAGATCCCGGCCGAGAGCCAGACTTTATAAAAGTCACGATAATTCGATAACAGGCTCTGTTCGCTGGCGCGGTGTAATAACGAGATCAGAATAATAATGATTGCGGCACCGAGGAATCGTAACGGGTAGCTCATACCAAACCAGTACGCACCCCAACCGGAGGAATAACCGGTGAAGCCACCGAACCAGGTAAAGAACACGACGGCTGATAAAATCAGTATCAATACATTATATAAGGCATAGGCGAGCGGTATAAGAATAATCAGATCGATCAGTAATAATGCCGGCCAGTTACCGGAGCCAGTGGAATAGATATAACCTAATGTAAAGGTCAGGCCGATTATTGTTAATGCACCGGCAAGTTCGAGTGAACGTTTGGTCATAACGAAATGCGTGTTCTTTAATTTCCAGGCACCGACAAAGAAACCGATCATGATTGCACCCAGTGCCCATGCAAGTTTTACGGCTGTGAATTCAAACATCTCCTTTGCGAAAAAATAAATGCCTGCGGCAAAACTGATCGCCCCGAATAAACCAAACCAACGACCTAGTGATGTCCAGTCCCAATCCGTTGTCGGATAACGGTCGTTGAGTTTTTGATGTGTTGTTTCATCAATCACCGCTTCACGTAACAG
>JBNLAL010000415.1:0-692 GCA_050302115.1 Gammaproteobacteria bacterium
AAGTGATGGAAAGCGACGACTGAGCAGCTATACATTTTTTTCCACGTGGCGTCTGGTCGGTGTTTGACTGATCAATCGACGGACTGCCGCCCAGACTTCCCCATCAATTGACGGAGATAAACATGGCTTCAATTACCCTCAAAGGAAATCCCATCAACACCACTGGCGATTTACCGGCAACCGGCGGCAAGGCGCCTGAGTTTTCGCTGACCGGCGGTGACTTGGGTGATGTGACCCTGTCGGATTTTGCTGGCAAAAGGGTGCTGCTCAACATTGTGCCGAGCCTGGATACGGCTGTTTGTGCGGCCTCCGCGCGAAAATTCAACGAAGCGGCCTCTGGTATTGATAACGCGGTGGTTCTTGTGATTTCCGCGGATCTGCCGTTTGCCCAGGGCCGGTTCTGCTCCACCGAGGGGCTGGACAATGTCAAGCCACTGTCGATGATGCGTTCACGCAATTTTGCCAAGGACTACGGCGTGTTGATCACCGACGGACCGCTTGCCGGGATTACTGCGCGCGCCGTGGTGGTGTTGGATACCAACGGAAAGGTTACCTACAACGAACTAGTCCCCGAGATCACCCAGGAACCCAATTACGACGCGGCGCTTGCAGCTTTGGGTAACGCCTGAACCTTTCGGCAAATCTGCCCGGTTTGATTGACCGGGCAGAGTTTTCACCTCCGCCATCACTTT
>JBNLAL010000416.1:0-654 GCA_050302115.1 Gammaproteobacteria bacterium
TGGGTGGCGAGATAGATGCGGTGCAGACTGATTTGGAAGCGGCGAGTGTGAATGTCTCTACCCTGGAAACGGCCGTCAGCGAAAACCAACTCTCCCCGGATGCATTGCAAGACACCATCACCCTCTTCCGCACCTGGGAATTGATTTCCCGGGCACGGATGCGCCTCATTGAAAACAACTTTGGTCTGGCGCAAA
The DNA here is from genome assembly GCA_050302115.1 of Gammaproteobacteria bacterium. GTDB lineage: Bacteria > Pseudomonadota > Gammaproteobacteria > Eutrophobiales > Eutrophobiaceae > JBNLAL01. The sequence goes on from JBNLAL010000416.1 coordinate 196, forward strand.
GCGATATTGAGCAAGCGCTGCACACGGTAGACTTTATGGTTGAAAAACGGGAAGAAGTAGAAGAGAACGCCGAAAACCTGCGCATTGTACAAACGAGGTTAGCCCTGGCACTTTCCAACCTTCCCGATACGCCGGAACAGGCGAATAATGATTTAGACATCGCCTGGAATGAAATTGACCAGATGCTGCTGCTGATAGCTTTCCCCGACGGAGATACGGCCGTTTTGCTCAGCACCGCACCAGAAGAAAACGTGACACCAACCCCCACCCCAACTTCAAGTGATGATTAGACGTGATGCGTGATGCATGAGTTTTTAATTTTTACGCATCACGCTTTACGCATCACGTTCATCAAACTTCCCCACACCTGGTGCAAAGTCTCTTCATCTGCAAATGAAAAATAGATGGTTTGCGTTTTTGTGCGTTTTAACTCCCCACTGTCACCATGCACAGAGTAGC
>JBNLAL010000417.1:0-639 GCA_050302115.1 Gammaproteobacteria bacterium
AATAAATAAATTGTACTAAATAGAATAGGCATAAAAAACATTCATTCTTGGTAGGACGATTCCTTAGACTATTTAGGACGGGTATAAAATGATAGAAGTGGTTTAGACTCACATAATGCATATTAGTAATTTTCTAAAGTTTAATTGCTTTGTTAATGAATAAAGAAAAGGCTAGAGGTAAATTAGTAAAATGACTTTCATGAATTAAAATAAGTAAGATGCTCCTGATCATGCATCATATTACACTTTGCACCCCATGCATTGCACCATAATGTCCTTCGCTCATGTATGGCTCATTTTCTCCGATAGTCCACGTGTGCGCGGAGCTGGAACTCGAGGTGCCGACGGAGCAAGTTCAAGTCGAAGACTTCACTAACCTAGTTTTGACTCAAGGCAAGCCCTGGTGCATTAACCAATGCTCCTTGTCTTTTATTTTAAATTTATCTTTATGTTTCACTTGATTGTGCATTATTAAGTCTATAGGAATTGGATGACAATCTAGTTGCATTAGGAGCTACCTTCCGGATTACCCTTGTTGACCCTATCTTGGTGGAACATCATTAGCTCATCCTAAGCTTAGATGATAGGTTACGGTAGAAGTCGAGTGGAGGCTCCCACTCACGAGATTTAGGGTTTGAT
>JBNLAL010000418.1:0-635 GCA_050302115.1 Gammaproteobacteria bacterium
GCTCGACACTATTCTGGGGTTTTTCTTTTTTTTTAGATTTTTGTTTCGAGTTAAAAAGCTCAGAAAATGTGGTAAACTTCAAAAATGCATAGAAAATATAATACTACTCAGAAAAATATGAAACAAATTTCTATAGAATCCTTAAGAGTAGATCTTGGTGTTAGGCTTGACAAATCTTATTTTTGAACTTTATTGCCTTCTATAAAATTGTTGCAACTCAAACCTTGAAGTATTTAATTACAAAAATCTATGCATGTTATCATATTGAATATTTGCATGCATGATCATGTCATATTCATTGGCTTGTCCAAAATAGATTGTATTTATTTTATGCACAAAATATTTGTCAGGATTTAATTTATATTCCTACAATAAATAAATTGTAGTAAATATAATATGCATGGGAAAATATTCATTCTTGATAGGATGCTTCCTTATACTGTTTAGGACCTAAATAAAATCAGAGGACTTGTTTATACTCATAAAATACATGTTATTAAATTTCTAATGCATAGTTAAGTTGTTAATAAATAGAAAGGATAGAGGTAATTTAGTAAAATCATCTTTATGAGTTAGTATGATTAGGTTGCTCATGTTTCTTGCCTCATGATGTATTGCAACTCATGCAATGCACC
>JBNLAL010000419.1:0-624 GCA_050302115.1 Gammaproteobacteria bacterium
TACGATCCAAACAACAGTCCCCCGGGGCTTTGGCAACTGATGCATTCATGGATGCCGTTTATAAAAAACATCCTTATGCCAAACCGACCGAAGGCACGATGGAATCAATAAAGGCAATCACTCATGAAGATATCGTTGCGTATTATAAAAAACACTATGTCGCCAGGAATGCGATGATCGCAATGGTGGGTGCGGTTGATCGTGAACAGGCTGAAAAGATTGCTGAAGATCTGGTGGCTAATCTTGAAGAGGGTGAAAAGGCAGAGCCATTGGAGTCTGTTGAAGACCTGGATGAAGCAAACACGGTTTTTATCGAACACCCTTCTGCACAAACACATATCCTTGTTGGACAACCCGGTGTTAAACGTGGTGATCCGGATTACTTTCCCTTGTATGTTGGCAACCATATTCTGGGTGGTGGCGGTATGGTGTCGCGTTTGTTTGAAGAGGTGAGAGAGAAACGCGGCTTGTCTTATAGTGCCTATAGTTATTTTTCTCCGATGCGTTTTCAAGGACCCTTTATTGCCGGTTTACAAACCAAGACAGAACAGGTTGATGAGGCCTTAAACGTTTTAATGGAAAACATTAACAAGGTTATTGAAGAAGGGCCGACTGAAAATGAAC
>JBNLAL010000420.1:0-363 GCA_050302115.1 Gammaproteobacteria bacterium
CCACCACATAGACCTTTGTCAGAACTCACCACAATCAAACCAACGTTTTTTACAACATCACGTTTAATTAAGAACGGATGTCTATACTCAGGTTGTGTATATGAAAGATGGGCCGCAACATTACGAATTTTTTCAGCATAAGGTCTGGCTGCATGCATTCTGTCTTGCGCTTTACGCATTTTAGACGCTGCAACCATTTCCATTGCCTTCGTGATTTTGCGGGTATTTTCTACCGACTTAATCTTGGTTCTAATCTCTTTACTACCAGCCATTTATCTTTGTCCTAATCGTTAGAGATTAATATGCATTAGTTGCTTTAAAATCTTTGATCGCATCTTCCAGCGCTTTTTCATCATCATCACT
>JBNLAL010000420.1:373-611 GCA_050302115.1 Gammaproteobacteria bacterium
GCAGCAAATAATGTCACCGCCATATTAGATACGCTTAATGGTGAGTACTGTGATTGTTTCATCAACTCAGTAAACATGCGACCACGATCCAATTGTTTACGTGTTTCTTCATCAAGATCAGAAGCAAATTGTGCAAAAGCAGCCAATTCACGGTATTGTGCAAGTGCTAAACGCACGCCACCACCAAGTTTTTTAATCACTTTAGTTTGTGCTGCACCACCTACACGAGATACAGAAA
>JBNLAL010000421.1:0-604 GCA_050302115.1 Gammaproteobacteria bacterium
TGCAACGAACAAGTCAAGCAAGTTTATTTCTTCCTAAATTAGCTGCGTTTACCTTTTGGGGCTGGCAGATTGTGATTGTTGCAGCAGCTATTTCTTTACCTTTAGGATTTACACAAAGCAAAGAGTACGCAGAGCTTGAATGGCCAATTGACTTGTTGATTGCAGTTGTTTGGGTTTCTTTTGCCATAGTGTTTTTTGGAACGATTGCAAAACGAAAAGTTAAACATATTTATGTTGCAAACTGGTTTTTTGGCGCATTTATTATTGCGGTCGCTTTACTGCATATTGTTAACAGTGCCGCAATTCCTGTTAGCTTTATGAAATCATATTCCGCCTATGCCGGTGTTCAGGATGCAATGGTACAGTGGTGGTATGGACATAATGCAGTAGGTTTCTTTTTAACAGCAGGCTTTTTAGGCATCATGTATTACTTTGTGCCTAAGCAAGCAGAGCGGCCTGTTTATTCATATAGCTTGTCAATTGTTCATTTCTGGGCATTGATTTTTACTTACATGTGGGCGGGCCCGCACCATTTGCATTACACAGCTTTGCCAGACTGGGCTCAATCATTGGGTATGGTGTTCTCACTCATTCTATTGGCGCC
>JBNLAL010000422.1:0-603 GCA_050302115.1 Gammaproteobacteria bacterium
ACTCAGCTTGCCTACATCGTTGTTTAGATGAATTCGAAGATGGAAGCTGGGGATTCCAGCAGAATCCCGAGGACGGTTGTTAGGAGGACCTCTCCAACAGTCAAGCCTGTGGAGCTGCGCTACGCTTAGTTATTTCTGCTGCATTGATGTAATCTTTTTCAGACCCACGGGTCATTATGTAAGAATATTACTCGTTATTTTATAACATTGCATCTGTTTATCATATTGTTGCCATGCGTGTGATTTGAACATCCTGGGCACACGTATGGAGACTTTAGTTCTGTGCTTCTTAGAACCGGGATATGACAAGAGTGTAAAACTATTATAACAGTCGTGCTCACAGTCATGAGCAGCATGGACCCTCACATGATTAGTGTAACTTGGGATGGGGTTGGTTTGGTTTGACAGAGTCAAGTATGGTTAGTCCGTTGGTTAAGTCGACCCTCCGCAATTGACTTTGTGGTGTGATCGAGGTCCGGTTTTGGAAACTTTGGAGTTTGCTTAGATGTCTAGAAGCTTTTAGTAGAGTACAACCACTGCTTGCTGTGAGTCAAAACCTTATTGTCAGCCACCCTTGTTTAAACCTTCATGTCACATTTATTT
>JBNLAL010000423.1:0-589 GCA_050302115.1 Gammaproteobacteria bacterium
GACCGGCCTGATCAACGATATAAACAGTTCCGTCCTTATCCCCAACGAGACAGAAAGGATTTTTCATGTAAATATCTTGCTCTATCTGGTCTTCATCCGGGAAAGATCGGATCCTCTTTAGTGGTTGGTTATTTTCCGGTAGCGGGTATTTTTTCATAATTTTTTCCCGCCACTCTTGTCTTATCTTTTCCAGATTCGAATCATCACCAATTAAAAAACCGATTAAGATCATTATCATTATCAGTAATACAACTACTCTTTTCATGTGTTTCTCTCCTTGATTAACTGCTCTGTAGCTGCAAAGAAGTCGTTGAAACACTTGCAGCCTTTAAACATGATGTTATAAATCTTTCCTGAACTGTCGGTGGTAAAAATAATATTGTCCAACGAAGATTGGTTAAACCGCCTGATCATTGAGTCCCACTTCTCCAATAATCGCCCCTGGGCAAAAATGATTGGGAATTTAACCCCGGATTGAGAGCGCAGGGCTTTAATGTCTTTATCGGTGTAGTTGGTATATGAAATTGCGGTTATCTCTATCATTCCCCTGTATTTAGAAGAGAGCCTTTTCAATCGCTCCACAATAGCA
>JBNLAL010000424.1:0-578 GCA_050302115.1 Gammaproteobacteria bacterium
CTGACATTTTCGCCAAACCCCTTGATTCTTCTCGATTTGCTAATTTGCGGGGGGAAATTGGTGTTTGCCATCCATATGGCTTGGTTTGAGGGGGAGTTGGTGCTTTTGCCTTGTATATTGTATATTTTGCTTTTCTCTTGCAATTTCTTCATACTCACCTAAGTCACTTTGCTTCACATGTTATACTGGCTTGTATTTTCTTAATTATACTTATCACTGTGCTAGGATGAGTAGTAATGAGATGTGAACTCTTTTGCTAGACCATGCTAGATAACTTGTGATGTTTGCACTGTTGAGCATATGCTAAAACTTGACAACTCAATTAATTGCTCTTGTTCACCATTTAAATAAGTGCTCTTATCTTGATTAAGACATAATTTGTGACTTACTGGATAAGTCTTGATTTGAGCAACTTTGGTTAGAGTGAAATCCTTTGCTAAATATTTAGCTCATGATGGGACTTTGAATAGGTGTGTGCCTCTTGTGCCGCAAAGGCACACTCTTTTGTCTCGTGCTTTAAACTTGCCTAAAATTCAGTTTGTATTATGTGCTTAATGATAGATTGCAATATAGTGATC
>JBNLAL010000425.1:0-574 GCA_050302115.1 Gammaproteobacteria bacterium
AAGCCATGCTTTGTTCCTTGTGACAACTCCATGCTCATCTTACTTGTTGTGGAATACCCATTTGGTACCTATAACATTTTGCTTTGGTCTTTCAACCAAAGACCATACTTCATTGCACTTAAAGTTGTTTAATTCTTCTTACATAGCCACCACCCAATCCGGATCACGTAATGCATCTTCTACCTTGAAAGGCTCAAAAGAAGAAACAAATAAGTAATGTTCACAAAAATTTGCAACACGTGATCTAGTGGTTACCGCTTTTTTGATATCACCAAGTATGTTATCAACGGGGTGATCTCCTTAAATATTTTGATGCACTCTTGGATGTGGTGGTGCTTCTCCTTTATCCCCATCATACTCATCTCCTCCTTGATCATTGCTCTCCTCTTGGCCTTGATCATTTGGTTCAACATCTTCTTCATGATTATCTTGATCAAGACCTTGTGTGAGTGGAGTAGTATCATTTGGGGAATTTTTTTTAGATTGATTACTTGGATCTTGTGGCCTTACATCGTCAATCGTCATTCTTTGTAGAGCAACACATGGGGCTTTCTCATCATCTGCAAGATCAAGA
>JBNLAL010000426.1:0-574 GCA_050302115.1 Gammaproteobacteria bacterium
TTGTATGAAACTTTGTGAGAGATCTATTAAATTATGAATAATTTATGGCCACACTTTACTAAAGCTATATAATTGTTTTTATAAAAATATTTTGGACAAAAATATGCTCCCACACCAATTTGCAAAAAAATTTGAATAAATTTGGATATTATTATAATTATGATGTGGCAATTTGAAGAAAGAAGTTTGAATTGTCCCTAGAAGACATTTGAATTTTTCATTTATATCTAGGATATGAGTTATAATGGAACATGTGAGCCTAAAAGTATTTTTTAAACAATTTTAAAAATTGTTTTAGAGGCACACATAGTTCAACTTATAATTCTTTTTTGATAAGCGCACAGAAATTCATTAAAACAATAGCAATTATCTGATATGTCAAAAAATTGGAATAAAATTGATATGTAGGCTCACATGTTATATATTAGCCTATATCCCAAAGATTAATGAGAATTCCATTTGTTTGCTAGGCATAGTTTAATCTTTTTATCCCCTAATTATCACATAATAATTATAATAATGTGTAAATATAAACTCGCATTACAACATATTTTGGCCAATATAAGGTTGTGTC
>JBNLAL010000427.1:0-570 GCA_050302115.1 Gammaproteobacteria bacterium
CCCCATATCCATAATCATGGTTTAGCCATATTGGCATGCATAACTCCATTCCGGAATATACATCTGCCGCTGGTATATCCGTAGTTATGACCATGCCAGTCAAGCCATTTGAAAAGATGTTTTTGAAGAAGTGATTTTCTCCTCAAATAACATCAAAACCACCCAAGAGATGGAGCAAAAAAAAGAAAGAGGAAGAGAAAGAAAAGCTCCAAGAGTCTCCTCAAATAAAGAGGAAGCTAATATTTTGAGAGGAGAAAAACAATTCGACTTCAAAAATCCTTTTTGATGTGATTCCATTTTCTCCCCCTCCATCATACCATTTCAAAAACCCCTTCCAAAATCATTGAGAAAGTTTTCTTAGCTCTTTTTGGACCATCCTTTAACTTGGCAATATACATGACTTGAGTTGTATTCTTTCTCTTAGCCCATGAGCTCCACATATTTAGCCTCTAGAGGGTAGGATGAAAAAGAATATTTGTTCTGGACTTGTCTGATACCAGGACCAGACTAGTCTGGTCCACCCAGAATTGCTCACAGTTCTTGTGCAAGACTGAACCTTTCCTTCCCAAA
>JBNLAL010000428.1:0-564 GCA_050302115.1 Gammaproteobacteria bacterium
TTAAAGGCATTACTAGACTCCCATTTAGTCTGAACATCTGCTTCGATTTGTCCCGGCTGGTATTCGTTATCCATAGATCCTGCATTTATATTTATAAAATTGGCGCAAAGGATACCGTAGAGGGGGGTGATGCGAAAGATGTGTGTATTTATTAGAAGAAAGAGACAAATATTATTAAAAAGGCCGCTACGGACATCCGTGTCCTCTCGCGGCATTGCCTACATGGACGTAGGTACTTAGCATTCGTCGGGAACAAGAATGCTGACACTCCATCCTTGGAGATAAAACGACCTCAAATGAGGTCGTTAAAGAGGTGTTGGGGGAAGGTCTTGTTATTATTCGGAGGTCGTCAGCTTCGCACGATGTTTTTCGACGATGGCTTCACCAATTCCTTGTACATTGGCCAAGTCATCAACAGTATTGAAAGGACCATTTTTTTCACGATATTCAACAATCGCTTCAGCCTTTTTTTCACCAACGCCCTTGATGACTTCCATCAGGGTTTCCTTGTCTGCAGTATTGATATTGATTGCTTCGGCACAAAAGCCAATGATCGGTAGTGCC
>JBNLAL010000429.1:0-564 GCA_050302115.1 Gammaproteobacteria bacterium
AAATAGAACACAGATGAACGCAGATGCACATGGATAAAGCCCATATGCGTATCGTTAAAATCCGTCTTTTCCGTGTCCCAATTTGATTCTAGACAGGAACACCTACCCTCTGTTTTAGATATGCTTCCATGAATTCATCTAAACTACCGTCTAAAACCCCCTGTGGGTTTCCTGACTCATACTTGGTGCGATGATCTTTGACCATCTTGTATGGATGAAGCACATAAGAACGGATCTGGCTGCCCCAACCGGCGTCAACATCTTCGCCTTTTAACGCGGCCATTTCCGCCTCTTGCTTACGTCGCTCCATATCAAAAAGCTGTGCTTTTAAGATATTCATCGCCACTTGTTTGTTTTGCGTCAACGAGCGTTGATTTTGACAGCTCACAACGATGCCTGTGGGCATATGGGTAATACGAACGGCCGTTTCATTCTTCTGCACATGTTGACCACCCGCACCACTCGCCTTGAAGCGGTCAATCCGCAAATCGCCCTCATCTACCTCGATCTCAATATCCTCAGCCACATCCGGCCACACCTCTACCTTAGCAAAAGAGGTATGAC
>JBNLAL010000430.1:0-564 GCA_050302115.1 Gammaproteobacteria bacterium
GCACTTGGAGAGATATATGGCTCGAGCAATATTGGAAAATCATCAATGAAGATTGCTTCTGAGAATATCTCATCATCAACAGAACCTGTTGATCAAGAACAAGAAGAGCAATCAAGTGTCAAAAAGAAAAAAGAAAAATCTGCCAGTCTGGGAAAACCGGATGGTCCAGTTTCCCAAACCGGAGTATCTGGTTTTGGCAGAACAAAAATTAACTTGGCTGAAGAAGATGATTGCTCCACGCCGAGTTCCGACGATGACAATGATGATGATGAAGAATATGATGATCAAGAGCTCTTGGAGAAGTTTCAAAAGCTCATTCACAAGCATATGAAATTGCAAAAGAGACATGGGGATCTCCTATGTTCTCATAAAGAACTTATTGACTCATATGCAATGCTAGAATTAGCTCATGAGGTTATGGTAACAAATGTAAAAGATTCTAAACCTCACACTTGCACATGTGCACAACCTTCTATTAATTTATCTTGTGCTAACTCTTATTACTCCAAAGAAAAGCAATCATTTGATGAGCATGTACATGTAAAAACTTGTGATAGTTTTATT
>JBNLAL010000431.1:0-560 GCA_050302115.1 Gammaproteobacteria bacterium
TCTATTTTACATCTTTTTCTCCTGAGGGAGGAGGTGATCCAATAGGTTCTTTAGCCGTAGCTATTGATAAAGAATTCGGAAGCTTTGACGCTTTTAAAGAAGCTTTTGGTAAAGCTGCAGCAACATTATTTGGTTCTGGTTGGGCATGGTTAGTAAAAGATGCTGATGGAAAATTAAAGATAGTTCAGACAAGTAATGCCGCAAATCCAATGACAGATGGTTTAACACCGATCTTAACCTGTGATGTTTGGGAGCATGCATATTACCTGGATTATCAAAACAAACGACCAGATTATATTGCTAGTTTTTGGAAGATTGTTGACTGGAAAATAGTCGGATCGCGATACTAATATTTTATTAATTCCCTTATTATGCTAAAAGATCTAATATTAAAAAACCGAATTTACCGTCGATTCTATCAGGATAAACCAATCCATACTGATGAATTAATTGAGTTGGTTGACCTGGCTCGTCTTTCACCTTCGGCGCGTAATGCCCAACCACTTAAATACATTCTTTCGAATACTCCGGAAATGAATAGTGTTATTTTTAAGCATTTA
>JBNLAL010000432.1:0-560 GCA_050302115.1 Gammaproteobacteria bacterium
TTTTCCTTTCTGAATTTAAATCAAGTTTTAAGTTCAAAAATCAAAGGATTTAAATATTTTTAAACTGAAGTTTGAACTGGGGTCAAACTAAAATAAATTGAAACAACTTTTTGAAGACTTTTCAAATCTGGAACTTTTGGATATTTCTTTAAATGATCAAATTTAAATCAAGACTTTATACGGAAGACTTCTAAATTGATTAAGAAAAAGATTTCAAAGCGGAATGTAAATCTTTTCAAAAATCGAAATCGACCTAGGGCTCAGAAATAAAAATATGCATGCCATGAAATGCAATCCTATCAATTTATTATTTAGGTGAAATGCATTAGTTGGCAAGTTTTAAATTCTTATGAAAATTAGGGTGTTACAAACCTACCCCCCTTAGGATGAATCTCGCCCTCGAGATTTTGCCAGATTGGAAAAGATATCTAAAAATTCTACCTTCAGTTGATCTTCTTTTTCCCAAGTGGCTTCTTCTTCAGTATGGTTGCTCCATTGCACTTTACACATCTTGTAGCGGTTATTCCGGGTGACTTTTTCTGAAGTATCCAAAATTTTCA
>JBNLAL010000433.1:0-560 GCA_050302115.1 Gammaproteobacteria bacterium
TTCTAATGTTGCACAAGCAAGGTTCTATTTTCAATAATTGATTTTTTGAACAAGATTTTGGAATTGAAGTATATTTGTGAAGAGGTTATTAGATATATTTTTTGTACAATTTTATACAAAAAAATGGAGGTACCTACAGTTCAAAATTAATTTTAAACCAAAAATATGTAGAAATTCATTTAAACCATATAAAATAGCAGATTATCAAAAAAATATCTTGTGACATTAAATAGCATTGTTAAGATCTAAGTAACATGTTGGAAAATTTTAAATTGAAAATATCAAAAAAATCAAAGTTTTTATTTTATTTCAAATTTTGTTTAAACCATACAAAATAGCATGTTGGACCCAAAAGAATATATTTTATTTCATGGAATAGCCTTGTAAAATTGTAACATGTTGGACAAATTTGAATTGAAAATATCAAAAAATTTGAAGATTTTAAACTAGTAAAGCATTTGAAGTTTTTTAACAAGTTCAATGACCAAACTGCCCTCCTATGCCTTTAAGCCCCACTCAACCCCAACCCGAGTAGCCGCTGGCCTCCACTCAACGCACTA
>JBNLAL010000434.1:0-550 GCA_050302115.1 Gammaproteobacteria bacterium
ATTCGCCGGCGTTCAGAATGCTGACGTGCTCTTTCACGTGCCGTGCGATGTAGGCGGGGACGCCGGCGCTCGCATCGCGCACCACCATGATGTCGCAGCGCATCGCCTCGAGGGTGTAGATCGTATCGAGGATGCTCTCGCCCTTCTTGCGCGAAGACGTGTTGACGTCGAGGTTGAGCACGTCGGCGCCGAGACGTTTGCCAGCGAGGTCGAAGGATGCGCGGGTGCGCGTGCTGGGTTCGAAAAACAGGTTGGCCACGGTGCGCCCGGCGAGCGCGTCGCTGCGCGCAGGAAGGCTGTTGGTCGGCGTCAGGTAGCGCTCGGCGTCGTCGAGCATCGCGACCAGCAGCGACTTGTCGAGGCCCTTCAGTGTCAGCAGGTGACGCAGGCTGCCGTCGTCATGCAGCTGCAGGTGCGCATCGTCTTCGAAGATCTGTTCAGGCTCGGCAGCGTTCATCGCGCGGGAATTCTACATTAACGTCCGGCCAGATACCGTTCCGCGATGCAGACGGCAGCGGCGGCGTCGATGTCCTGTCTGGAAATGCGGCCG
>JBNLAL010000435.1:0-549 GCA_050302115.1 Gammaproteobacteria bacterium
CGATCTTCAATTATCTCAGCCATTTGTGATCCTCTCGGTTTCGGCAACAGGGTATTAGGAGCCTGTTTACCGAGAACAATTTTCGTTATGCGGTTTCTGCTGCACCATGTTTTTCCCGAACCCAATCGTATCCACGTTTCTCGAGTTCGAGCGCTAATTGCGGGCCACCACTTTCTACAATACGGCCGTTTAGCATAATATGAACATGGTCTGGTTGAATGTAATCCAGAATGCGTTGATAGTGCGTGATCACCAAAGCTCCCATGTTCAAATCTTCTTGCAATTTTTTCGCGCCTTCGGCAACAACACGCAGTGCATCAATATCCAGACCGGAATCCGTCTCATCCATGATTGCAATTTTGGGTTCCACTGTAGCCATCTGCAAAATCTCCACGCGTTTTTTCTCGCCACCGGAGAATCCTTCGTTCAGGTAACGGCCTGCCATTTTGTGATCAATACCCAGGCTGTCCATTTTTGCTTTTAGCAGACGGCGGAATTCGGGAATGGAAATCCCTTTATCTTCGGGGTTTTCTGCTTTACGGCGAGAGT
>JBNLAL010000436.1:0-546 GCA_050302115.1 Gammaproteobacteria bacterium
GGCCCGATCTGCATGTGCTAAACAGGCTCGCGGTGCCTACCAGCCAGCCCGACGCGACGCACGCACGGCCGGTCCACCCACCAACCAATTTGGATGGGTGGAATCGATTATTAGAGGGCCGTGACTCGCGAGAGTTTGAAATTTTTATTTTGTTCTTTTTATTAATAATATTCTATAAATAAATTTGGAAAAAAATATTTTCAAATCTAACTCTTTTTAGTCATGTCAGTGCACTTGGCGTGATTTTCAGCAGAGTCAAACCCCCTCTCATGACTCATTATAAATCTTCATTATTTAAAATCTATAATTCCATAACTTTAGCAATATGTTAAACTTAAAACAGCTTATGTTTATTTGTCAAAGTGTTTTTTTCAAATAAATAAATATAGTTAAATTGCTCCAATATTTATATCAAGTGTTATGCATGTATAATAGAACATGGAGAACAATGTTTGTTATTAAGACAAGTTCATATTATTTATCGTTTGAAAAAAAAATCATAACTTTAATAATATGTTAAACTTAAAGTAGCTTTGTTTTTACCTT
>JBNLAL010000437.1:0-545 GCA_050302115.1 Gammaproteobacteria bacterium
ACTGAGCTGTTTCCGAGCTCGTAAATAAAAAAACCCCGCGATTTCTCGCGAGGTTTTCAAGGTTTTCAACTGACAAATCGTTTTAGACTTGTACGTTTACCGCCTGCGGGCCTTTGGGACCATCTTCCACATTGAAACTCACTTGCTGACCTTCAGCCAGTGTGCGGAAACCTTCACTGGCGATAGCCGAAAAGTGAACAAAAACGTCCTTGCCACCATCGGAAGGAGTGATAAAGCCAAAGCCCTTGGAATCGTTAAACCATTTTACTGTTCCTTCTACCATTTGATACTACTCCTTTAAAATTGGTTTCATTTGAAACCGGTGTTAAAATTCCCGAATATTTATTATATTCAGGCTGTAATTCATTAGTTCATGAATCTTGTTTGCTATGTTAACAACTCTTTTCGATTTGAAGTCGAATAAGTTGGTTTTGTATTGTTATTATTACTCCGATATACTTAGTGACTTGTACCTGAAAGGTGAAATGAGAAAAAATCCATCAATCGTTGGTAGTAACCCTTAAATTTTACCAGGCACAACTCTG
>JBNLAL010000438.1:0-542 GCA_050302115.1 Gammaproteobacteria bacterium
TCTGAACAGTTTAAATCCTTTTTCCAAATAAATCAACTACTCCGTGCTTAGAAAATGCAAAAGTTGCACATCCTTTGTCCCAAAAATTTCCAAACTTTACCAGATGGTAAAAAAATCAAAATTAACAACTTTACCTTTGGGAAGAAGTTCAAATTCCCAACAGAATTTGAATTACAATTCTAGGAATTAAACTGACATTGAATTTGGGCTGAATTTATTGGAGGTTCAAACAGCTTTGGAAAAATTTGATAAATTCCCAAAAATTCTAATTTTCCTTGATCCTCCAGAATATGAATTTAGATGGCTATGGTTGTATGTCAGAATCTGAAGTTTCCATACAAGGTCCAATTGACTTGGTTTGAAAATAAAATAAAAGAGGGCTTGAATTTGAATTCAAACTAAACCAAGTCCCATTGCAATTGATTCACTGCCATTACAAAATGAACAACTATAGATTACACAGTAGTGGCTACAGTGACACTAAGGGTGTCACACCCCTCCCCCCTAACAATAAATCTTGACCCGAGATTTGAAAGGAGAAG
>JBNLAL010000439.1:0-542 GCA_050302115.1 Gammaproteobacteria bacterium
ATTATCGGAGTTGGAGCTCTCATCATTGGAGTCCCATTCTTGACCAATGTGAGCTTCACCATAGGACTTCTTCTTGTAGGGCTTGTCACTTCTCTTGTAGTCCTTGTCCTTCTTGTAGGGCTTGTATTTCTTTTTTTATCATTCTCATCCCTACGCTCAAATGGACAATTAGCAATGAAGTAACCATGCTTATCATAATTGTAGCATGTTCTCTTAGTTGCGGTTTTGAGCTTCTTGTCTCCTTTTTGCAAACTTCTTTTTAACATATTTCTTGAACTTCTTCATGAAGAGAGCCATATCTTCATCATCACTACCAGAGCTATCTTCTTCTTTCTCTTCTTCTTCTTCACTTGAGTTTTCTTCTACAACTTTCTTACTCTTGCCCTTCTTGCAAGCTTTGAAAGAAATGTGTTGTTTTCTTGTAGAAGTGATGCCCTTGGATAAATTCTTGACATGGGTGGCTTCTTCAACAAGCATCACATGGTTGATGATTTTGCCAAGAACATCATCCGGAGTCATCTTCTTGAAGGTTGGATCTTATT
>JBNLAL010000440.1:0-539 GCA_050302115.1 Gammaproteobacteria bacterium
CCCGGCTGCAAGGATTTGACAACGTCGAGTTCGTTGACGTCGATGATCTGCACGTGCCGATTGTCGGGGAAAGCGAAATTGACCCAAATCTGCCGGCCGTCCGGCCTGGCCATCACGAATACCGGCTGACCCAATACCGGAATGCGCTTGACTTGTCTCCAGCTTCTCCGCTCGAAAACTAAAACCTCGTGCCGGCCCATTGCCGGTACGAACATCAAATCGCCGCTCATTCCCCAACCTTCAAGATGCGGCATTTTATAAACCGGCAGTTTCTCGTCGTGGGTCCCGTAATCGGTCAAAATGCGTTTGACGCCTTCGTCCGGCCGCCACAAGTCGAGCAGTGCCAGACCGCTCTCCCCGAACAGCCCGGCAATATAATAGCGGCCGTCGGGAGACAGCAATGCGTCGTAGGGTTGACGACCAATGTCTTTGAACTTGCGGATCCGCGGTTGTCCCGGGTCGCTCATGTCGACTACCCAGATTTCTCCGGCATCGAACAGGCTGAAAACGAAACGCTGCCCCGGCGCATCGACCAGTCC
>JBNLAL010000441.1:0-537 GCA_050302115.1 Gammaproteobacteria bacterium
TCAAAAGCAATTACACTAAAGCACTCAGGAGCTTTCAACTTTCAAGTTATGTCATTTAGCATATTTAATTTATACCTCCTTTCAAGAGAAGATCATCTTGACTTAACATACGTCAAGTTTCTTTAGATGAGGCATAAAGTAAAATATCTAAGATCATCCATAAGATAAGAAACAAATACTTATCATAACTTGAACAAGTTGGAAACTCAAAACACACTTAGCTATGCCAAGGCCTAGATGCACACTATCATTAAAGGCATTTAATAAAAAAAATCAGGATGATCCATACCTTTGCCATAGATATAAATTTTCTTCATTCGGGTGAAGAGAAACCAACTTACTTGTGTCATTTATCAAATTATGTATTGCTCTTCATTTGGTTAGACAAATTTGGATCACCATGAATTCTTGTTTTTCATCATAACTCAAACTTTGTTCCTAGAATCATTTTCACTTAGACAAGCTAGTTAGTCCCAAGTACCAAAATTATGGAGTTGGCTCCCCCTTTACACATGCCAAGCTTTGAATGGCTTTGGA
>JBNLAL010000442.1:0-533 GCA_050302115.1 Gammaproteobacteria bacterium
AATGCGCCGGCCTAGTCGCACCACAACTTTACCCCTGTCTTTTTTTTATACAATTCCTTTTAAACCCAATCTTTTCCTCAAGGAAAATAATTCTAAAATTGTTTCTGAATTTTTTTTATAAAATAGTTTCTGTCTCTTTATTTAATTATTTTTGATCGAGTCTTAGTTACAAAAATAATAATTCTTGTCATTCCATGAATTTTCTATATTTTACATCTTAGTCTATTTGTTTTAATTTAATCAAAGATAAGCCTTTATTTATTTATTTATTTATTTATAATTAGACATATAACTTTTTTTGTACAAAAATAATTTTTGACCAACTTCATAAATTATCTTTTATTTTTCAGAAATTTTCAAGTTTGGAAAAAATTCATATTTTTTCCTTTTTCTTTCTTTTCCTTCTTTTTCTTTTCTTCTCTCTTTTCTCCTTCCTTCTTCTCCTACCTCACGCACAGCACAGCCGGAACGCGCTCAGGAAACAGAGAGATTCGTGAGCTCCTCATGCAGCGCCCCCATAGCCCCCTTCCATG
>JBNLAL010000443.1:0-530 GCA_050302115.1 Gammaproteobacteria bacterium
TACCGTTATACATTGGCCGGTACCGAAGTCTCCGCGCTTTTGGGCCGGATGCCGTCAGCAGTTGGCTATCAGCCGACACTCGCGGAAGAAATGGGGGTTCTGCAGGAGCGGATCACCTCAACCAAGACTGGTTCAATTACGTCGATTCAGGCCGTTTATGTGCCGGCCGATGATCTCACCGACCCGTCACCAGCCACCACGTTTGCGCATTTGGACGCGACCGTCGTATTGTCGCGGCAAATTGCAGAGCTTGGTATCTATCCGGCAATCGATCCTTTGGATTCGACCAGTCGTCAGCTTGATCCTCTGGTGATCGGACAGGAGCATTATCAGGTCGCGCGTAGTGTTCAAGGTATATTGCAGCGTTATAAGGAGCTACGAGATATCATCGCGATTTTGGGTATGGACGAATTGTCAGAGGAAGATAAACTGACAGTTTCTCGCGCTCGTAAAATCCAACGTTTCTTGTCGCAACCGTTCTTCGTGGCCGAAGTCTTTACCGGATCACCAGGCAAATACGTATCCTTGAA
>JBNLAL010000444.1:0-526 GCA_050302115.1 Gammaproteobacteria bacterium
AAGTCAATATTTGTTTTATTAGCGATTTTGCTGGCAGCCAGCATGGTCTTGGCCGCTTGTGGTGGCTCTGAACCCGCCGTTGAAGAACCAGCCGTTGAAGAACCCGCCGCTGAAGCCCCAGCTGAAGAAGAAGCCGTAGAAGAACCCATGGCAGAAGAAGCTGCTGAAGAACCAGCCGAAGAAGCTGCCGAAGAACCAGCCGAAGAAGAAGCTGCTGAAGAACCCATGGCAGAAGAAGAAGCCATGGGCGAAAAAGTCCAGATTCGTTGGTTTGTTGGTCTCGGTACCGGTACCGACCCAGAACAAGTTGCCATCCAAGAAGAAGTCGTCGCTGACTACAATGCTTCCCAAGATGCCGTCGAACTCGTTTTGGAAGTGGTGCCCTTCGATGCTGCCAAAGATACCCTGTCTACTCAGATTGCTTCCGGCAATGGCCCTGACATCATCGGCCCCGTCGGCATGGGTGGCTCCAATGCCTATTATGGCCAATTCTTGGACCTTGCTCCCTACATCGAATCCTCTGGTT
>JBNLAL010000445.1:0-525 GCA_050302115.1 Gammaproteobacteria bacterium
GTCGGCTGGCCGCGTGGCCCAAGAGGTCGAATGGGCCGGCTGGCCACGTGGGCCGGGAGGCCGAATGGGTCGGCTGGCCGCTGGGCCGAATGGGCCGAAAGTGGAGGAAAAATTCTTTTTGAATAAAAATTTGATTTTTGATTATAGCAAGGCTTTGGAAATTTGTACAAGGAGATTTAGGAGGAATTTTGACATGAGGATTTTTCCTAAATTCTTCTAGGCTCCTCAAGGATTTTAGAAAAATGAAATATGCCATGCCATGTTATGCAACCTTAGGCAAAAATTAATTAATAAAAAATTTCACCTTATACTATTTATTTAAAATGCAACCTAATGCACTACTAATTCGACAAAATTTTATTGTTGTAAAAAGGCGGGTGTTACAAACCTACCCCCCTTAAAGGAATCTCACCCATGAGATTCAAGAAGCACTTGGGAATAATTCGGGGTAATCTGCTCTGAGCTCTTCTTCATGCTCCCACGTTGCTTCGTCCATAGCGTGGTGACTCCATTGGACTTTGCACA
>JBNLAL010000446.1:0-523 GCA_050302115.1 Gammaproteobacteria bacterium
GTGAGCACGGTCATCAAAATGATGCCAGTGATTTTGAAGCGCACTGGCACAGAGATGATCAGGTTGTACAGCCAGGTAGGAATTCGCCGCAGCGCTTGAAGGGTCATCTCAGATACTTGGTTTAGACAAGAAGATTGTCTCCTCTTTTAAAAGCGAACATACATTGAAGCAATTGTAAAGAGGGCAGTGTAAGGTGAGCAGGTGAGCTATGTCATATCTTCCCCTGCCGAATGAACCAACTCTTTGACAGGGCTACGGCCGTTTGCTAGAATCTGGTCGCTGTTTTGGCACAGGCCCCGTTCGTCTAGTGGCCCAGGACGTAGCCCTCTCAAGGCTAAAACAGGGGTTCGAGTCCCCTACGGGGCATCAGCAGGCTTCATCCACAGGTGGGTGAAGCCTTTTTGTTTTTTTTTGCTACACTTAATCTTATGGCCGCAGCACAGGACAACTCTTCGATTAAACATGAAGTGGTAGAACAAAAACCACAGTTGAACGGCGTTTACCTGTCCAACGGCCGTATTTC
>JBNLAL010000447.1:0-518 GCA_050302115.1 Gammaproteobacteria bacterium
GAATCGCTGTGACACTCTCGGATATGAGTGACCACTTATCGTTGCTATCATCTCGTAGTATGTCTTATTGTATTGATGGCATGGTTTAGAGGATGTTGATTATAGTTATGTTTATCATGGTTATTACTGTATTACTTTAATAATGTTGTTAATTACCTTGATGATGCTTGCTTATGCATGTTATAGCTTATAGGTGTAAATCTAATATTCTGGCTTAATTAAAATGGCTAAAATAATGAAAATAAGGATCAACTACTAGTCGTTGGTTTTAGCCTGTCAAACCCTTAGTGCCTTGCATGTCTAGGAGTCAGCTATTTATGGTCATGTTGATGGGTCAGTCTTGCTGAGCTTTAGTTGCTCAGGCTTTGCCTTGTTATTGTTTTGTGTAGGTGCTCTCTCTCTCTCCGTTCTGACTAGAGTCATTCTGAGGGCGTCATCTTTAGGATAAGATGATTGTCCTGGCATCATTGGGTGTTGGTACTTCATTTTGATTCTGCTTTCAAAACTTCATTTACTTA
>JBNLAL010000448.1:0-513 GCA_050302115.1 Gammaproteobacteria bacterium
GTAGTCTGACTCTCATGATGTAAAACGAGACCTATCACTGGCCACGTCGGGTACCGGACCCAACAGAGGCTTCTTATGACTTATGGGCCACTACTATAATCATAGAATGTGTATACTTGCTATATTTTATTAAATTCACTTCACTTCGTGTCACAAAAGTTATTCTGCATCCAACGGAAGAAACAGCCCTCAATTCGGAGTTCGTACGAAGGAGTTATGGCCGTCTCACGCATGGGGGATCAAATCTAACTTGATAGCCATCACAGGAGTTTTGGCTCAGAATTGGTTCAAAACTGCTCGACTTCTCCGCACGGATGATTCGATGGCGATCAAGACGTTGTTTTCTAGCAACCCGGGCCACATTTGAGGCGTAGTCTGACTCTCATGATGTAAAACGAGACCTATCATTGGCCACGTCGGGTACCAGACCCAACAGAGCCTTCTTCAGACTTGTGGGCCACTACTTTAATCATGGAATGTGTATACTTGCTATATTTTCTTAAATTCGCTTCA
>JBNLAL010000449.1:0-511 GCA_050302115.1 Gammaproteobacteria bacterium
TGGCTCGTTTGCTTACATTCCAAAAGGAGTACGTTGTCCAATGGAACTATCTACTTATTTTCGTATAAATCAAGCAAATACAGGGCAGTTTGAGCGTACATTGATTGTAGCAGATGCAGGTAGTTACGTTAGTTACCTTGAAGGTTGTACAGCTCCAAGTCGTGACGAAAACCAATTGCATGCTGCAGTGGTTGAAATTGTCACTTTAAAGGATGCTGAGGTGAAATATTCGACTGTTCAAAACTGGTATCCTGGTGATAAAGAAGGCAAAGGCGGAGTTTACAACTTTGTAACAAAACGTGGTATTTGTAAAGGTGATAATTCAAAAATATCATGGACGCAGGTTGAAACAGGTTCAGCAGTTACCTGGAAATATCCAAGTACTATTTTGAAGGGAGATAATTCTGTAGGTGAATTTTATTCAGTAGCTGTTACAAATAATTTCCAACAAGCAGATACAGGTACAAAAATGATCCACATTGGAAGGAACACAAAAAGTACCATTATATCA
>JBNLAL010000450.1:0-506 GCA_050302115.1 Gammaproteobacteria bacterium
ATTTATGACACCTGTTCTGGAAGATGCACTAAAAGAGGTAAATGATCCCAAAATCAAGGTGATATTTGATGGTACCGAGTTTGAAGGCTGGGATGCAAGAGCAGCCTGGGATGACTTCAAACTGGGTATGAAACATGGCAAAGAGTTTTCAAAAATTGCCTTCGTAGGTAATAAGCCGTGGGAAAAAGTCGCATCGAAAGTGGGTGACTGGTTTATGAAAGGAGAGATGAAGTATTTTGAAGATTATGACAAGGCAGTAGACTGGATTGAGGAGCAATAAAAAAGGGCCTTGCGGCCCTTTTATAATACTTCAGCAAACCAACAATTATTTGTTGTTGATGTACATGGTAACTTCAAAACCAAAACGAATGTCGTTGTATTCAGGTGTTTCCCATTTCATGATTGTTCTCCTGTTAGAGTTAATTAAAAAAACTTGTATATTCAATAGAGCAGTATACATGCCAAAAATTTTTAATATTGAAAAACCTATTAAAAACAATCAAATA
>JBNLAL010000451.1:0-505 GCA_050302115.1 Gammaproteobacteria bacterium
GTCGTATGAGCATTCACATTGTTCACGCGTGAGAAATACTTGCTTGAGAAGTTTGTAATTTCTTTACGCACGAATGCCTCCGCAATACAACCCTCAACCCTTGCCTTGTTGCGCATTGTAACTCTAAGTTTTTTCAGTTCTTTTTCCTGACTATACATCCACCTGAACTGCGCAAATCCTCCAACCCTAGCTTCCCAAGGTAAATGGACTAGCAAATATTGCATCGCATTGAACCATCCAGGCGGGAATATTTTTTCCATCTTATATATAAGGACCGAGATTTCCTTCTCTAGCTTCTACATCATCGCTTGTGAGGCTTGCTTAGCACAAATTGGCCTATAGAAGTAATTAAGTTCTGCAAATATCTTCCACAAAACGGCATTGAAATAGCCACAGAACATTACCGGTATCAATCTTTCTATTATAATATGGTAATCGTGACTCTGTAACCCATTGGGTTTGCCAGTGCTGACATGAATTGCTCGTTTTATGTTAGCCACATAGC
>JBNLAL010000452.1:0-502 GCA_050302115.1 Gammaproteobacteria bacterium
CATATTTGCAACCCCATGCAACACCACCGGCATATTGAAGATTTCACTGCTAAATGCTTCCGCAATGGCCTGATGACCAAGACAAACACCAAGTATGGATTTTTCCGGCCCATAATTTTTGATCAGGTCAAGCATGATGCCACCTTCCGAAGGAATACCTGGCCCGGGTGAAAGTAATATCTTGTCATAAGCTTTTACCGCATCTAATGCAATTTTATCATTCCTGAAAATATCCATCTGATCCCCAAAGCCCAATTCCCTGATGATATGAACCAGGTTGTAGGTAAACGAATCGTAATTGTCGATTACTACCAGCATTCTCGTAAATCTCCCTGAGATAATCTCCTTGAGATAGTCTCCTGTTCCGTAAGCCGTTAACCGTAAGCCGTTAACCGTAAGTTATAACGGATTACGGTACACGGCTTACGGGCTGCGGATCACCTTCTACTTCGGCAGCGTCAGCCCCATAATCTCTTTCATCTGTGCAATTTTGGGCATAGAA
>JBNLAL010000453.1:0-500 GCA_050302115.1 Gammaproteobacteria bacterium
TTTGATAAAGCTTGGCCATAAGGATTTTCATGGCGGCATCCTTATTGCGGTGCTGCGAACGTTCGCTCTGGCATTGCGTTACAATTCCCGTTGGAATATGTGTAATGCGCACCGCCGAACTGGTTTTATTAACATGCTGTCCGCCTGCACCGCTGGCCCGGTAAGTATCTATCCGCAAATCATTTGGATCGATGGTTATTTCTATGTTATCATCAACTTCTGGGTAAACAAAAACCGAGGCAAACGATGTATGCCGCCGCGAGTTAGAATCGAAGGGAGAAATGCGTACCAAACGATGTATGCCTGCCTCAGCTTTTAAATAGCCGAAAGCATATCGCCCCCTGATTTCAATAGTCACGCTTTTCACACCCGCTTCTTCACCACTTTGCAGATCGAGCACATCAAATCCAAAACCGTGGTTTTCTATCCAGCGGGTGTACATACGCATCAGCATTTGCGCCCAATCCTGCGATTCCGTACCCCCAGCGCCTGGGTGAATC